>CAYFRC010000094.1:0-1987 GCA_964345325.1 uncultured Oscillospiraceae bacterium | reverse complement strand
CTGGCGCGCCCGACAACCTCTGCTTCGCGTCCGACTACCCGCACTGGGACTTCGACGACCCCGGCTTCATGCTCAACCGGCTGCCGGAGGCGTGGCGGGCGAAGGTGCTGCACGAGAACGCCGCCGCCCAACATGTTGGAAAGCCGCGCGATGCTCTCGCCGTAGCCGTTGCTGTCTTTGAAAGGCTCGGAAAAATGCTTGCTCACGAGCAGGGCGAAATTCGTGTTTTCCGTGTGCATGCTCTCGTCCTCGTAGCTGTGCCCGTTTACGGTGACGATGCCGTTGGTGTTTTCGTTGACGACCACGCCGTAGGGGTTCATGCAGAACGTGCGCACCAGGTCTTCAAACTGCTTGGTGCGGTAGACGATCTTGCTCTCATAGAGCGCATCGGTCAGGTGGCGGAACACCTCCGCCGGAAGCTCTACGCGCACGCCGATGTCCACGCGGTTCGACTTGGTGGGGATGGACAGGCTTTCGCACACCCGCTCCATCCACTTGCTGCCGCTGCGCCCGACGCTGATGACGCATTTCTCGCAGGTGTAACTCTCCTTTGCCGTATCGACGGCAAAGCCGCCATCGATACACCGTACGGTCTCGACTGCGGTGTCGAAGTAAAAATCCACCTTGTCCTTGAGATACTCGTACAGCCTTTCGAGCACGAGGTAGTTGATGTCCGTGCCCAGATGGCGCACCTGTGCGTCCAGAAGGTACATGCCGTTTTCGCGGCACAGTTTTTTGAAGCCGCTGTTCGCGGTGCTGTATAGCTTTGTGCCCTCTCCGCCATGGGCCAGGTTGATCTTGTCGACATAATTCATGAGTTCGAGCGCGCGCTTCTTACCGATGTATTCGTACAGCGTCCCGCCGAATTCGTTGGTGATATTGTATTTACCGTCGGAAAAAGCGCCCGCGCCGCCGAAGCCGCTCATGATGGAGCAGACGGGGCACTTCACGCAGTTTTTGATTTTTACGCCGTCGATGGGGCATTTGCGCTTGCCGAGCGTCTTTCCGAGCTCGAACACGCCGATCTTCAGGTTCCGATTCGATTTGACCAATTCGTATGCCGTGAAGATGCCGCCGGGGCCCGCGCCGATGATGATGATGTCGTATCGCATAAACTATCCTTCTCCTGCAATAAAGGCATCGATCAGGGTGCACGCGCTTTCAAACGGCGCATTTTCCATGTCGAGCCAGTGTATTTCTTTGTCGCGCTTAAACCATATCTCCTGCCGCTTGGCGAACTGCTTAATCGCCGTGGAAAGGAGGTGCTTCATTTCGTCTAAGGTTTCATATTCGCCCGCGAGGTATTTTGTGAGAAAGCGGTATTCGAGGCCGAGCTTTAAGAGGAATTCCTCCGTTGCACCCGAGTGGATGAGGGTTTGCACCTCTTCTACCATGCCTTGCGCGAGCCGTTTTTCGAGCCGCTCGTCGATGCGCGCACGCAGCACTTCGCGATTCCACGTCACGCCGAGCTTGAGGCAGGTATAGCGCGGATCGTTCGGGGCGGTTTCCTCGTCGCCGTCGTGGATTTTCTCGAGCAGGCGCATCACGCGGTTGCGATTCTTGCCGTCTACGGTCGTATCGGGGCGAAGCTTCAGGAGCATTTCGTACAGCGCATCCGTCTCAAAGGTCTCCAGATGCGCGCGGTATTCCAAATCCGGCGGGGTGTCGCTCATGCCGTAGCCCTTGGTAATGCTTTCGACATACAGCCCCGTGCCGCCGACCAGAAACGGCAAATGCCCGCGCGCGAGGATGCCGTCGATCGCGGAATATGCGAGCTTTTGAAAGTCGCGCACGCTGAAAAAATCGTTCGGCTCTCTGATGTCGATCAGATAGTGGGGCACATGGTGCATTTCCTCGGGCGTTATCTTGCCGCTTCCCAAATCCAGCCCGCGAAACACCTGCCGCGAATCTGCGGAGACGATTTCGCCGCCGAATTTTTCTGCGCGTGCAACGCCCAACGCGCTCTTTCCGGAGGCGTTCGTCCCCC
>CAYFRC010000093.1:5205-7738 GCA_964345325.1 uncultured Oscillospiraceae bacterium | reverse complement strand
CGGCGGCATCCTCTCCACGCGGCTCCACAGGCCGCTCTCCGTCGCGGGGCGTGCGGCGGTCAGGACGGAAAACGGCGTTTCCAGGCGCCTTTTCGACCTTGCGCGCGACGCGGTGCTCATTCCGAACATGCCCATCCACTTCAACCGCGAGGTGAACGACGGCTACAAGTTCTCCGTGCAAAAGGACATGCTGCCCCTCTACGGCGACGGTTCCGCCAAGGGCGGCCTTATGCGGGAGATTGCAGACAAGATCGGCGTTTCGGAAGGGGACATCATTTCGGGCGACTATTTCCTGTACAACCGAATGGCAGGTTCCATATGGGGCGCGGTGAACGAGTTTTTCTCCGTTAGCCGCATAGACGATCTCGAATGCGCGTATGCGTCCGTATGCGCTTTGACGGAAGCCGAAAACATCGGCAACATCAACGTGTGCGCCGTGCTCGACAACGAGGAGGTCGGAAGCGGATCGAGGCAGGGCGCGGATTCGACGTTTCTTTTCGATACGTATCGACGCATCGGAAGTGCGCTCGGCGCGACGGACGACGAGATCGTCCGCGCGACGGCAGGGAGCTTCATGGTATCGGCGGACAACGCGCACGCGCTGCACCCGAACCACCCCGACAAGTACGACGCGCAGAACTGCGTCGCGATGAACGGCGGCATCGTCGTCAAGCACAGCGCCGCGCAGGCCTATACCACGGACGGCGCGTCGGACGCGGTGTTTTCCGAAATCGGCCGCAGGGCGGGCGTTTCGGTGCAGCACTTCGCGAACCATTCGGACATTCGCGGCGGCGGTACGCTCGGCGCGATCTCGGGGAGCCACGTATCCGTATGCAGCGTGGACATCGGGCTCGCACAGCTTGCGATGCATTCGAGCTTTGAGACGGCGGGCACACGCGATTTGGACGGGATGATTAAGGGGCTGAAGGGGTTTTACGACACGCGGATCGAGATGACCGGGGACGGCAGCTTTACGCTGCACTGAAAGGGGGGCTTTTCATGTTGATACGCATTGCACCTGACGCCGTACGTTTGGGGAGAGCCGCGGCGCACGAGGCCGCAGAGGTTCTTCGCGCGGCGATTGCGCAGAGGGGCAGCGCGCGCATCGTGCTTTCGACGGGGGTGAGCCAGTTCGCAACCTTGGCTTGTCTGACCGAGGCGGACGGCATAGACTGGTCGAAGGTTGAGATGTTCCACATGGACGAATACGTGGATCTTCCGATCACGCACAAGGCCTCCTTTCGCAAATACCTGATAGAGCGCTTCGTGGAGCCTACGGGCATTGCCACGTACCATTTCGTGACGGGTACGCAGCAAAACGTCGAGGAGCTCACGCGAATCCTGCGCGAAAAACCCGTCGAATTGGGGCTCATCGGCATCGGCGAGAACGGGCACATCGCCTTCAACGATCCGCCGGCGGATTTTGAGACGACGGAAGCCTTCATTTATGTGACGATAGACAGCACATGCAAGAAGCAGCAGGTGCGCGAGGGCTGGTTCAAGACGGTCGGCGAGGTGCCGGATCAGGCGGTCAGCATGACGCCGTTCCAGATCATGCAGTGCGAAACCATCATCTCCGCCGTGCCGTACATGGAAAAGGCGTTCGCGGTCAAAAAGACGCTGGAATCGCCGCTCACGAACGAGGTGCCCGCGACGCTTCTCAAGACGCACCCGCACTGCCATCTGTACGTGGATTCCGACTCCTTTTCCCTGACGGATGAGGAAAAAATCCTCCCCCTGCAGACGGGTATCGAGATAGAACGAATTTGATTCCATGCAAAAAGCCCTTCTCCCACGCCTCTTTCGGCTTGGAGAAGGACTTTTTCTGCGTTACTCCCCTATCGCGCTTCGTACGCGCCCGTTCGCGGATTGAAGAAGGGCCTTCGCCTCCTCGAAGGAGGTATTCGTGAGCAGCATGACGATGGCGGTCTTCGCGTGGCCGTTCGCCGCATCGAGCGTTTTGCGCGCGGTTTCTCGATCCGTGCCCGTCGCCTCCATTACGATGCCCTCGGCGCGGGCGCGCAGCTTTTCGTTGCTCTGCACGACGTCCACCATGAGGTTTTGATAGCACTTGCCGATGCGCACCATCGCGCCGGTCGAGATCATGTTGAGGATGCACTTTTGCGCCGTCCCCGCCTTGAGCCGCGTGGAACCCGTGAGCACCTCCGCGCCGAGGGACACTTCGATCGCGATGTCGGCGACCGCGCCGATCGCGCTGTTCGGGCTGCACGAGATAGCGCCCGTCCTGCAGCCTCTGGACTTTGCGTATTGTAGCCCGCCCAAGACGTAGGGCGTTCTGCCCGATGCGGCGATGCCGATCACGCAGTCCTTGGAGCAGAGGGCGTGCTCCATTAGGTCCTTTTCCGCGAGCGCAAAATCGTCCTCCGCGCCCTCTGCGGGGGTTCGGATGGCGCTGTCGCCGCCCGCGATGATGCCTATGACCATGTCGCGCGGCACGCCGAACGTCGGCGGGCATTCCGATGCATCCAGAACGCCGAGCCGCCCGCTCGTGCCCGCGCCGATGTAAAACAGC
>CAYFRC010000093.1:0-5195 GCA_964345325.1 uncultured Oscillospiraceae bacterium | reverse complement strand
GAACACTTCCTCTCCCATGGAGATGGCCCGCGCGATTTCCGGCAGCGCCTTCTCTATTGCAATCGGTACGCGCCTATCCTCGCGGTATATCGCCTGCGCGATCTCGGACGGCGAATAGGTATCCAAGTTTGTCGTTTCGGGGTTGCGTGCTTCGGTCGCGATGCCCGATAGCAGTGTTTTTTTCATGGTATATGCCTCCTTATGGCAGAATCATGGACGCCAAGCCGTCCGTATATTGGATGTTTCCGTCCGCATCGACCCAGAGCGCCTCCGCGCCGTATTTTTTTAGCAGGGAGGTGCCGCCCTCCCTGTCCGTCAAAAACAGCGCCGTCGAAAGCGCGTCCGCGATGCCGGAATCCTCGCACACCACCGTAACTCCCGCCCAGTATGCGGACGGCATGCACGTAAGCGGATCGATAATGTGGTGGTACATTTTACCGTTCACCGTATAGAAGCGCTGGTAGTTTCCGCTGGTGACGACGCTGCCATGCTTTACGGACAATTTCGCAAGCACGTCGTTCGTGAACGGCTTTTGTATGCCCACAACCCACGCGCCGCCATCGGGCTTTTCCCCCGTGACGGCGATGTTTCCGCCCGCGCTCAGAAAGTAGCCCGTTGGCAGCATATCGCATACGCGCTGCGATGCATAGCCCTTTGCGATCGCGCCGACATCGAGCCGCGCCTCTTTATCCGCGATGCGCACGGTCGAATGCGCTTCGTCGATTTCGAGAAGGTTGATATCCGTATGCTTTGCGGCTTCCGAGAGGGCTTGCGCATCGGGAATGTACGCGCGCTCCGGGTTTTCGAGGGAATCTGCGCGCGCTTCGTGCCACAGGGAAAGCACACTCCCCATCATCACGTTCACGCGCCCGCCGGTAGCCGAGTGCATCTCCTTTGAAAGGCGCAGAAGGGAGATGATTCGCTCGTCTGCCTGCACGGCGCTTCCCCCCGCGTTGTCGTTGACGGTGCAAAGGTTCTCCATCCCGTCATAGGTGTTATAGATATCGTAGAGCCTATGCAGCGTCAATAGCTCCCCATATGCCCGATCGTGATGACCGTGTCAAACAGATCCATCCACGTGACCGAATACTTCTCCTTAGGCACGTGCGCGCCGCTGCATGCGGCGAGCGAGAGCGCAAGGAGGATAGCACAAACCGACTTCGGTATTTTACTCATACTGCACCTCGAAACCGTGGTTCTTCTTTTCTTTTATTATAACAGACAACACCGCGCATAGCGCGTTTTTTCGGTATGCGGCAACGTAAAGTTTCGAATGTCCCGCCCCTGGGGAGTTTACACAATCTGTCGCTTCATCTTCTTGACGGTCTTTGTTTTTCGTGTTATAATTCCTTTGTTATATGTGCATAGCGCAAATTTCGGGAAGGATAGTTGTGGTGGTTTGTCATGAACGTACTGTTTTCTAAGTTCAAGGAGGTCCTGGCATCCGTATTGCCGATCGTCTTAATCGTTTTGTTGTTGCATTTCACTATCGCGCCGATGGGAACAACCGCGATTACCGCGTTTTTGATCGGGTCGGCGCTTGCAATCATCGGTCTCACCTTGTTCCTGTTCGGTATTGATTTGGGTCTCGAGCCCATCGGTCAGGGCATCGGCAACACCCTTGCCCACTCAAACAGCTACGCGATCCTCATCACCGTCAGTTTGATTTTGGGCTTCTTCATCTCCTTTGCCGAGCCGGACCTGCACATCCTCGCAAAGCAGGTGGATGCCGTCACCGCGGGACGTTTTGACAACATCTACATGGTGGTCGTGGTCTCCATAGGCCTCGGAATCATGATGACCCTCGGCATGTTGCGCATCCTGCGGGGCGTGCGGCTGAAGTACGTGTTCACCGCCGCATACGGGCTGATTTTCATCCTGTCGCTCTTTTCCAACTCGGATTTTCTGGCGATCGCCTTCGACTCGTCCGGCGCGACGACGGGTGCCATCACGGTGCCGTTCATGCTTGCGCTGGCAGCCGGCGTATCCTCTATAAAGAAAGACAGCAAGTTGGGCGAAGCCGACAGCTTCGGACTGATCGGCATCGCGTCTTCGGGTGCAATCCTCGGCGTTTTGAGCGCGGGGCTCCTCTTGAACATCGGAAAACTCGAAGGCAGCCTGCCCGAAGTCGTCATAGCGGAAGGGGATCTGCTTCAGACATACACGTCAAAGCTGTCCGCCCTCGCCTATGAATGCTTTTTGTCGCTGCTTCCGATCGCGGTGATGTATGTATTCTTTCAGATTTTTGCATTCAAACACCACCGAAAAAGGGTCTTGGACATCGTACGCGGCATAATCCTCACCTATGTCGGCCTCGTGGTGTTCATGCTGGGCGTAAACGGCGGGTTTATGGATGTCGGCATCAAGCTCGGCAAAACGCTCGCATCGATGGAATCGAAAATCCCCGTCCTTCTGGTATCGCTGCTCCTGGGGCTGACCACGGTGCTCGCGGAACCTGCCGTCATCGTGCTGACGCATCAGGTGGAGGATGTCACGGGCGGTTCCGTAAAGCGCAAGCTCGTACTCATCTTCCTGTCGATCGCGGTCGGTATGTCCATCTTCATGTCCGCGCTCCGAATCCTCATTCCGGGGTTGCAGCTTTGGATGTATATCCTGCCGGGATTCGGTTTGGCTGTCGTCCTCGCCTATTTCGTCCCCGACCTGTTTGTGGGCATGGCGTTTGACGCGGGCGGCGTCGCCTCGGGCCCAATGACTGCCACGTTCTCCCTCGCCTTTGTGCAGGGAATCGCCGCCGAGATACCGACCGCCGACATGGTGTCGGACGGCTTCGGCATGATCGCCATCGTCGCGATGATGCCCATCGTAGCGGTTGAAATCCTCGGCGCGCTGTATCAATACCAGTTGCGGAAAGCATCCGGGAAAACATCGGGCACCGCGCCCGCAAAGCGGAGGTAACAATGAACAGAGTAGAAGAAAAAATCACGCCGAACACACCTTTGGCGATCATGACCTTGATTTTGGGCGAGCAGCAATGCCACAAATGCGAGAAGCTCGTCAAGGAACTGGGCATTCGCGGCGGCATCACGCTCATCGGCAAGGGTACGGTACACGGCGCAATATTGCAGCTGCTCGGAATCCGCAGCCAGAAAAAGGAAATCATCAACTACCTGCTGTCGACCGACCACGCGGAGGAATTGATTCATCACTTTGCGGAAAAATTGGGTCTGGCGGAGCAGGGCAAGGGCATCATCTTTTTGACGCCCGTGGTTCTCGCCAGCCTGACGGTAGACGGCAAGCAGATCATCGTGAAAGCAGAGGAAAACGAGGGGGAAAAGACCATGTTCAAGAAAATGACGGTAATCGTAGACCGCGGCATGGCGGAGGACGTCATGGATATCGCCCGCAAGGCAGGCGTACGCGGCGGCACGATCATGAACGGCAGGGGCACGGGCGCGGAGTATACCGCAAAGCTCTTCGGCATAGAGATTGAGCCCGAAAAGGAGCTGGTGATGATCCTCATGCCGAGCGGCCTGCTCGACAAGGTGGTAGACGACCTGTACCGCGAACTGAAGCTGGAGAATCCGGGGAACGGCATCCTGTTTGTGGAGCCCGTCTTGGGCGTGCGCGGCCTCTTGGATATGGAAGAGGGCAAGGCGGACAACAAAACCAAGTAAAGCCATTCGAAATCAAGCGAACACTGCGTCGCGGGTTCAACGCCAAAGCGCGGTGTTCCTTTTGTTTGCCCGACGGCGGGCGATGCGCAAAAAAACCGCGCGCCGTGCTTGACAGGGCGCGCTGCATTTGAGATAATAGTGTATATGTGAATATGGAGGGGGCGTCGTTTTCCATGCAGATGAGCGCGGAATGCCTGGCTTGTCTTTTGAACAAGCAGGCAGGAAGTATTCAAAGCTATCCCGATGAGGCGAAAAAGGCGGAATACCTCCAAAAGGTCATGCGGGCGATCGGCGAAGCCGAGAAAAGCGTCTCCGCACCCCTCATGACGGCGAGAATCAACGACATCCACCGCGCGGTATTCGGCTTCGGGGAGGATCTCTCCGTACAAAAGCATCTGCACAACCAAATGATGCTTCGCGCAGCGGAGGATGTGTGGAATATCATCCGCCGCGCGGAAGACCCGCTGCTGATGGCGCTTCGATACGCGCGCGCGGGCAACTACATCGACCTCGGCGCGATGGACAGCGTGGACGACGAAACGCTCCTCTCCCTCTTAAACGGCGCGCGCGAAGAAACGATAGATTCTGTGCAATACCGCCTCTTTTGCGAGGCGCTCTCCTGTGCCGAGCGCTTCCTCTTGGTGCACGACAATGCGGGTGAGATCGTCATGGACATGCTCTTGATACGGATTGTGCGGGAGATGTATCCGCACCTATCCGTAACATCCCTCGTGCGCGGTGCGCTCACGTCAAACGATGCGACGATGGAGGACGCGGAGGAGATCGGGCTTTCGCGCTATGCCCGCGTACTCGGAAACGGAACGGATATCGCGGGGACGGAGCTTGCCTACATATCGCAGGAGGCGAAGAATGCGCTTTTTGAAGCGGATGTGATCCTCGCCAAGGGGCAGGGAAATTTCGAGACGATGCTCGGCTGCGGGCTTCCCGTATTTTATATGTTCCTGTGCAAGTGCGACTGGTTTGTGAAGCTGTTTCGGCAGCCCCGCTTTTCCGGCGTCTTTGTGCGGGAACGGGATGTGACGATATGCAATACGCTTGTGGAAGGGGATTGAAAGAATGGACGATAAGGATGAAATCATCTTTCAACAACTCGACGTGATCCGCACCATGACGGAAAACAACCTGCGCCGCATCGGGAAGGATTTCTTTGGCGACGGGGACAAAAAGCCGTCTCCCCCGCCCCCAAAGAAGGACGCCGTCGTCGAGGCTGCAAAGCCGGAGGCGCCGAAGGAGGAAATCCCGCCGCCCGAGGACATCGAAGACCTCAAAAAAGAGCTGCACGAATACATCGGGCTTACGGCGATCAAGCGCGAGGTGGACAACCTCATCAACCTCGTCACGGTATACAACCTGCGCCGCGAGCACGGCCTCAAGACGGAGGATCTTTCGCTGCACATGGTCTTCACGGGCAATCCCGGCACCGGCAAGACCATGATCGCGCGGCTCATGGCGCGAATCTACCGCAGTTTGAACATCCTGAGCAAGGGACAGCTTGTGGAAGTGGACCGCAGCGGGCTGGTCGCGGGCTACGTCGGGCAG
>CAYFRC010000092.1:0-7757 GCA_964345325.1 uncultured Oscillospiraceae bacterium | reverse complement strand
CGATCACCTCTCCAATCGGGTAGACCTTCGCTACGGGCATGATTGTTTGCCGTATCTCGTCGTTCGGCGCGTGAAGCGACACGGAAAGCGTCACCGGCAGCCCCTCCTCCGCGAAGCGGCGCATCGCGGGGACGAGCCCGCACGTCGAAAGCGAAATGCTCCGCACGGAAAGATTCAGCCCGCCTTCATCCGTCGCAAGGCGCAGGAACTTCACCACATTTTCGTAGTTGTCAAACGGTTCTCCGCTCCCCATGAGGACGACGTTGCCGATTTTCTCGCCCTGCGGCGCGATGCGCTTGTTGACGGCGACGATCTGCCCCAGCATTTCGCCGGGCGTTAGGGAGCGCGCGCAGCCCTCGATTGTGGAGGCGCAGAACGCACAGCCCATGCGGCAGCCGACCTGCGTCGAGAGGCACAGTGTGTCCCCGTGGCGGTAGCGCATGAGCACGCCCTCGATGAGGTTGCCGTCGGGCAGCGCATAGAGGTATTTTTCGGTGCCGTCGATCGCGGAGACGCGGGCGGACGCGATGGATACGGGGTTCGCGATGCATTTCTCCCGAAGCGTTTCGCGAAGCTGCTTGGAAAGGTTACTCATCTCGCCAAAATCCGCACCCGACAACAGCCATTTGCGAATCTGCGCGGCGCGAAACGCGCTTTCATTGAGCGTTTCGGTGACGAACGCCTTCAGTTCCTCTGCCGAAAGGTCCATCAGGCTCGTCATCTGCGCACCCTCTTCAGCCGCGCGATATAAAAGCCTTCGAGATCGTGACGGTGCGGATACAGCTGCATCTGTCCGTCTTTCCAGAGCGGCTTGAGCGCGTCCGGGAGCCACGATGTGTCGTCGTCGCGTTCGTAATCGCGATGCGTGGCGAGGAATTTTTCGATCTGCCGCTCGTTTTCATCCTTAAAAAGCGTGCAGGTGGAGTAGACGAGCGTTCCGCCGTATGCGGGGTATTCCGCGCAGGCGTTCAGGATTTTCTCCTGCAGGCGGGCGAGGGAAGAAACGTCTTCCGTTTTGAAGTTCAGCTTGATATCCGGCTTTCCGTACATCACGCCGATGCCGGTGCACGGTGCATCGATGAGCACGGAATCGAACGAATCGAAGAGTTCCGGCCTCGGAACGGTTGCGTCGCGCACCATGCAGCGCATGCTGTCAAGCTTCAGCCTTTTGCGAACCGCCTGCAAGAGCGCTACGCGGTGCTCGTGGTTGTCCCACGCATAGACGCGCCCTGAAAGGTGCATCGTCTCGCAGATATAGGCGGTCTTTCCGCCGGGGGCTGCGCAAGCGTCCAATATGGTCTGCCCGGGCTTTGGCTGCAGCGCCATCGCGGCGAGCAGCGCCGCCTCGCCCTGCAGGGAATACAGTCCGTCCTTGTAATCGGGGTCGCCCGCAAGATCTCCCGCCCTGATGATGCGCAGCGCGCCGGGGACGATGCCCTGCACATAATTCCAACCCTTTTTCTCGGCAAACTGAAGGAACTCCCCGTCCGTCATGCGCAGCATGTTCGGGCGCACGGTTTCAAAGCGCGTTTCGGGCTTGTAGGAGAGGATCGCCTCCGCTTCCTCCATGCCGTAATCCGCCGCGAGTTGTGCAACCAAATCCTCCGCTGCGGAATGCATGAGCGAAAGATATTTTACGATATCTTCCTCGCGCTCGGGGTAGCGGATGCCGTTTTCGTCGCGCTTTCGGATGATGGCGCGCAACACGCCGTTCACCATGCCCGAGGCATGCTCCCTGCGGAAGCGCTTTGTCTGCTTTACGGCTTCGTCAACGACCGCGTGATCAGGTACCCTGTCCATAAACAGGAGCTGCGCCACGCCGATGCGCAAGATATCTTCAATTACCGGCTCCGGCTTCGTCTCGACGAAGCGCCCCAGCACATAATCGATGCGCAAGAGATTTTCGAGCGTCGTATAAAAGATATTGGTCGCGAGCCGCTTTTCCTCCAGGGAAATGTCGGTATTCCGAAGCTGCTCGCCGAGCGACAGCGTGGAATAGCCCTTGCCGCGCAGCACTTCGCTCAGCGCAAAGAGCGCGAGCCTTCTGGCGTCGGGCTTGGGCGGCGCATCCTTTTGTTGCCGTTTTACAAACGCCACTATGCTTCCTCCTTCGCGCCGAATACGGTTCCCTCCGCGATCGGCTTCCCTACGAGATATTGCTTTGCCTGCATCCGCTTTGCGGACGGCGCCTGCATTTCTATAATCTCTATCGCACCTTCGCCGCAGGCGACGAAAAGCCCTTTTTTGGGGCTGCTTAAAACGACTTCGCCCGGATTCCCCGCATATTCGTCCGTCGCGCGCGCGAGCCAGATTTTGAGCGTGCCGCCCGAAAATGCCGTGTATGCGCCGGGCCACGGGTTGAGCCCGCGCACGAGCCATTCGATCTCCCTTGCGGACTTTGTAAAATCGATTTCGCCCAATTCCTTGGTGAGCATGCCCTGATAGGAGGCCTTACTCTCGTCCTGCGGGATTCGGGGACATTCGCCTTTCTGCAAAAGGCGCAGCGTCTCGATGAGTGTTTCGCCGCCCAATACGCTCAGCCGTTCGGACAATTCGCCCGCCGTTTCGAGCGGTAGAATCTCCAATTCGCGGAACAAAATGCAGTCGCCCGTATCGATGCCGATGTCCGTAAACATCGTCGTTATGCCCGTTACCGTCTCTCCCGCCATGATCGCGCGGTTGATGGGCGCGGGACCGCGATATTTGGGGAGGAGGGACGCGTGGACGTTTACGACGCCCATAGGCGGTACGTCCAAAATCTTTTGCGAGAGAATCTGCCCGAACGCCGCCGTCACGATGATGTCGGGCTTACAGGCGCGGATCGCGTCCAGCCCCGCCTGCCTTCTTACGCGCTCGAACTGGTACACGTCGATGCCGTGCGCCTGCGCGCAAAGCTTTACGGGGCATGGCGCAAGCTTGTTGCCGCGCCCTGCGGGCCTGTCCGGCTGCGTAAAGCAGGCGACGACGTCAAAGCCCTCCGAGATCATTTTTTCGAGGGAAGGCACGGCAAATTCCGGCGTTCCCATGAAGACGATGCGCATAAAAGCCTATTCCTCTTCCCTGTCAGTGATGTCTTCCGTCATTTTATCGGTATACAGGATGCCGTCCAAGTGGTCGAGCTCGTGGCAAAGGGCGATCGCAAGCAGCTCCGTGCCCTCGATCTCGAAAGTGCGCCCTCTCCTGTCCTGCGCGCGCACGACGACCTTTTCGGGGCGCGGCACCTTGCCCCTGCGCCCGGGGACGCTGAGGCAGCCCTCGCAGGACTCCTGCTCGCCCTCCTGCGAAACGATTTCGGGGTTTATGAGCTCGATGAGACCTTCTCCCGTATCGATCACGACGACCCGCCGCAAAATACCGACCTGCGGGGCGGCGAGCCCCACGCCGTCGGCGGCGTACATCGTCTCCGCCATGTCGTTGAGCAGCGTGATGATGCGCCTGTCTATCGTATCCACTTTACGTGCCTTGCGGCGGAGCACCTCGTCGCCTACGTGAAAGATTCTGCGAACTGCCATTTTCTGTTTCCTCTTCCTAAAACATATTTACGGGGTTGACCTCAAGTTCCGCGCGGACGGAATCCGGTCTCTCGTTGGTGAGATTTTCCATATAGGTCAGAATTTCCTCCGCCGCGCCCTTTGCGTAGATTTTTATGAACACCTGGTGGCGGTATTCGCCGCGAATCATGCCGATCGGCGCCTCCAAGGCGCGCATCTGCACGACGTCCTTTCGGAATTCTTCGTTCGCGTCCAAGAACGCGTTCATCTTCTCCTCGTATGCCGCCGCCGTCTCCTGCGCGGCGATGGGATCGGGGGAAGCCGTCAAAATGCGCGCGAGGATCGTGAACGGCGGATACAGGCCCCTGCGCCTGTATTTCACTTCCTGCGTGTAAAACGCGCGGTAATCCTGGCGCGCCGCAAGTTCAATCGCGTAGTGCTCGGGTTCGTAGGACTGCACGATCACTCGGCCTTCTTTTTCGGCGCGCCCCGCCCTGCCTTCGACCTGCGTCAGCAGCTGAAACGTGCGCTCCGCTCCGCGATAGTCGGGGAGGTTCAGCGTCATGTCCGCCATGACCACGCCCACCAGCGTGACGTTCGGAAAATCGAGCCCCTTGGCGATCATCTGCGTGCCGATGAGGATTTTTGTTTCGCCCCTGCGGAACGCCGAAAGGATTCTCTCGTGGCTGTCCTTGCCGCGCGTCGTATCCACGTCCATCCGCGCCGTGCGGACGTTCGGAAGCAATCTACGCACCTCGTCTTCGACCTTTTGGGTACCCGTGCCGAAGTATTTGATGCTCCCGCTCCCACATTGCGGACAGACGTCGGGCGGTTTTCGCACCGCGTCGCAATAGTGGCACCTCAAAAGTCCCTCCGCCATGTGATACGTCATCGCGACGTCGCAGCTTTCGCATTTTTCGACATATCCGCACATGCGGCAGGAGACATACGTCGAGTAGCCGCGCCGGTTTATAAAGAGAATCGCCTGCTCGCCCGCGTCGATCGTCTCGATCAGCGCCTGGCGCATCTTGCCGGAAAAGATCGAGAGGTTGCCGCGCACGAGCTCCGTGCGCATGTCCACGATCTCGACCTTCGGCAGGTCGCGCCCGTTCGCGCGGTACGGCATTTCCAAGAGCGTCAGCTTATTTTCGGGGCGAACCCTCGGCATCGTGCGCATGAAGCTGGACAGGGAGGGCGTCGCGCTGCCCAATACCAGAACCGCGCCCGCCTCGCGCGTGCGCCATGCGGCGGCCTCCCGCGCATCGTAGCGCGGGCGCTTTTCGGAGCGGTAGGTATGCTCGTGCTCCTCGTCCACGATAATCGCGCCGATGTTTTTGAGCGGCGCGAACACCGCGCTGCGCGCGCCGATCACGACGCGCGCCTCGCCGCGCATGATGCGCAGCCATTCGTCGAACCGTTCCCCCGCAGAAAGGCGCGAGTGGAGCACGGCGGAATCGTCGCCGAAGCGCGCGCGAAACCAGTCCACCATCTGCGGGGTGAGCGCGATTTCGGGCGCGAGCACGATCGCGGTCTTCTCCTCGGAGAGCGCCTTGCGGATGAGGCGGATATAAACCTCCGTCTTGCCGCTCCCCGTGACGCCGTAGAGCAAGAACTTTCCGCCGCCCGTATCGAGCGCATCGATTAGCGCCTCCGCCGCCCTTTGTTGATGGGGCGTCATCGTGAGGTCGATCGCTTCGCTCGGTTCGGCGTTGGCGTAGGGCTTGCGGCGCGCCTCACTCTCTTCGACACACACGAGACCCTGCTTTTCGAGGGACGATACCCCGCCCTGAACGCCATCGATCTCCTGCGAAAGAATCGGCATCGGCTTTGCGCCGTCTTGAAGCATTTGCAGCAGCCGAAGCTGCCTCGGAAAGCGCGCGCGCTTTTGCATTTCTTCATGCAGCGTCTTTTCGCCCGTTTCCGTCAGGGAAACGATTTTTAGCGCCTTGACGCGCACCCTCTCGCCGCGCATCTCGGATGGTATCATCAAGCGCAGCGCGTCGCACAGCGTCGAGCGATACCGCGCCTGCATCCATTTCGCGAGGCGAAGCTGCTCCTGCGTGAAGGCGGGATAGCTTTCCAGCGTGCGGAGCACGGGCTTGATCTTCTCCGGGGCAAGGTCGCATTCGCCCTTGAGGTCCATTACATAGCCCTCCGTGCGGCGATTCCCGAACGGCACCAGAACGCGCTGCCCGATTGTGAGATCATCCCCGCAGGCATAGGTGAACAGCCTGTCCACGCCCTGCGCGGTGATGTCTACGATTACGTCCGCATATCGCAACGGTGTTCCTCCGCGCCCATGATGCGGGCGATTTTGTCCAAAATCCTGTCCGCCGTTTCCCGCTTAGAAAGGAGTGGAAGCTGCTCCTCCCCGTCCGCGTCGATCAGGGTGACGATGTTCGTGTCGCCCTGAAAGCCCGCGCCCGATTGCGTCACATCGTTTGCGACGACGAGATCGGCATTCTTTTTGAGCAGCTTTTTGCGCGCGTTCTCAGAAAGATCGTTCGTTTCCGCCGCGAACGCCACCAAAATCTGCCCTTTGCGCTTGGCTTCGCCGATCGCCTTTGCGATGTCCGGCGTCGCCTTGAGGCACAGCGCCGTGTCTCCGCCTGTCTTTTTGATTTTCACGGGTGAGATGCTCTCAGGCGTAAAATCCGCGGGCGCGGCGGCCTGAATCACGATGTCGTGTGTCTTCGCGAGATGCGTGACGGTGTCATATAAATCCTGCGTGGACACGATGTCGACGATCGTCATGCCCGAAGGCTTTGGAATGGACACGGGGCCCAACGCGAGAACTACCTCCGCGCCGCGATCCCGGGCGGCTTCCGCGAGCGCGATGCCCATGCGCCCCGTCGAACGGTTGGATAAAAACCGAACGGGGTCGATCATCTCGCGCGTTGGACCGGCCGTCACGAGCACACGCCTACCCGCAAAGTCCTTTTCGCGCAGCAGGGAGAAAAGCTGTTCCACGATCTTCTCCGGCTCGCTCATGCGGCCGATATCCTCGTCCCCGCAGGCGAGAATGCCCGATTCGGGCCCGATGAAGGAATACCCGCGCTCGGAAAGCACCGAGACGTTTTCGAGGTTCGCCGGGTTCTTCCACATGGCGGTATTCATCGCGGGCGCGAAGACGACGGGCGTGCGCGCCGCTGCAAGCACGGTGGACAAAAGGTCGTCCGCTATGCCCATGCGTGCCTTCGCGAGGATGTTTGCCGTCGCGGGCGCGACAAGCAGCACATCCGCCCATTTTGCGAGCGAGATGTGCTCGATTTCCCACGCATAGTCGAAACCGTCTACGTGTACGCGGTTGCCCGAGAGCGTTTCGAGCGTGAGCGGGGCGATGAATTTCGTCGCGTTCTGCGTCATCACGCAGCGGACGGCGCAGCCCGCCTTTTTCAGGCGGGAGACGATTTCACACGCCTTATACGCTGCGATGCCGCCGGTGATGCCGAGCGCGACGTGCAGATCATTCTTCATTCGTCTTCGGTTCCGGAGACTCGACGTGCCGATACCTGATTACGCCGCGATGAATCTCCTCGATCGCGATGGCGAGCGGCTTGGTCTCCTTGGTGTCGATCAAGGGGTGTGCGCCGTTAATGAGCTGGCGGGCGCGCTTGGATGCCGCGACGGCGAGCGTATAGCGGCAATTGGTCTTGTCGAGAAGCTCTGCAATGGGGGGATTGGTAATCATACTGTTTTGCCTCCTGCATGTATCTCGTTGTAGCATTGCCGCGCATAGGCGCGGATAGTATCCATGTCGCGGAACTCCTCCGAAAGGGATTGGAGCAGCGCGCGGTTGTCGTTTTTATCCGGAAAGTGCCCTTCAAACAGGGCGATGAGCTTTTTCGATGCACACTCCACATCGTCATTTAGCAGAAGATAGGGATAGTTTTTCGCGGCTTCCAGTTCGCTCTGCGCCTTTTCGAGGCGTAGGAAGATTTTGTCGAGCGTCTCCGTGCCGCGCCCGACGAGCCGCTCCACGAGCCCCTTTGACGTGGGCGGGAGCACGAAAATGCAGCACGTTTCGGGATAGACGGGGAGCACCTGCCGCGCGCCCGCCTCGTCGATTTCGAGGATCACGGGCTTGCGGTTTGCGACGGCGTTCTTTACGAACAGAAGGTCCGTGCCGTACATGTTGCCGCCGTTCATAATGTTGTATTCCAAAAGTTCCCCGCGCGCGAGCTTTTCTTTGAAGAATTCGGGCGTGACAAAGCGATAATGCACGCCTTCCAATTCTCCCTTTCGCGGCTGTCTCGAGGCATAGGA
>CAYFRC010000091.1:1965-7789 GCA_964345325.1 uncultured Oscillospiraceae bacterium | reverse complement strand
GCTTTTGGGCGGCGTACAGAGTGCGCCCGTGCAGCCGGAGCAAAACAGGACGGATGCGGCGGAGGCGGGGGACGTCGTGCGGCAGATTCCGACGGCAAAGATCGACCCGAATCCCGACCAGCCGCGCAAGCGCTTCCGCGACGAATCCATAGAGGAACTCGCCGCATCGATCCAAAGCGTCGGCATCATCCAGCCCCTGATCGTAAAGGAATCCGGCGATCGCTACCAAATCATCGCGGGCGAAAGGCGCTGGCGCGCGGCGCTCAAGATCGGGCTCGATACGGTGCCCTGCATCGTCCGAAGCTGGGACGAGGCGACGCGGCTGGAGACCTCCCTGATAGAAAACCTGCAGAGAGAAGACCTCGACCCGATCGAGGAGGCGCAGGGCATCCGCGCGCTCATGGATCAGTGCGGGTATACGCAGGAAGTGGTCGCGCAGCGGCTCGGAAAGAGCCGCCCCGCCGTGGCGAACCTGTTGCGGCTTTTGAACCTCCCCGCGAGCATCCAAATCATGCTGCAGGAGCGCAAACTGTCCGCGGGGCACGCGCGCGCGCTGGTCGCCTTGCCGAACGCGGATATGCAGATACGGCTTGCGAACCTCGCCGCCGCGCAGGGCTGGTCCGTGCGGCAGATGGAGGAAATCTGCGCGCGGCAGGCAAAGAATTCGAAGGCGGAAAAGCCCAAAAAGCCCGAAAAAACCGGCGAAATCAAAAACTTGGAGCGCATGGCGCGGGATATTTTCGGAACGAAGGCGGAATTGAACGGCGACGAGAACAAGGGAAAACTCATTCTGCACTATTACAGCAGGGACGATTTGGAGCACATCTGGGAGATTCTGGAATTGCTTCAGCAAAGCGAATAAGGAGAGAGGCACTATGGTATCGACGTTTCAATTGCATATTTTGGAAATCCTCGTCGACGATGCGCGGACGGCGCCCGAGCAGATCGCCTGCATGACGGGGCGCAGCATAGAGGATGTGAAGGCCGCCATCTCCGACATGGAGGACAAGCGCATCATCGTGAAGTACCCCGCGCTCATCAACTGGGACAGGGTGGAGACCGAGCAGGTGGAGGCACTGATCGAGGTGCGCGTAACGCCGCAGCGCGGCGCCGGGTTTGACGCGATCGCCTCGCAGATATACCTTTTCGAGGAAGTCTCCAGCGTGTACCTCATGTCCGGCGCATACGACCTGATGGTGCTCGTCAAGGGGCGTAGCTTGAAGCAGCTCGCGCAGTTCGTCGCGGAGAAGCTCTCCACGCTCGAAAATGTGAACTCCACGGCGACGCACTTTGTGCTGAAAAAGTACAAGGTGGACGGCGTATTGGTCGAAGGAGCCCCGCAGGACCGCAGATTGGTGGTGTCCCCGTGAAATACGAAGAGCTTTTGTGCAAAAGGGTATTGGATGTTCCGCCGAGCGGCATCCGCAAGTTTTTCGACATCGTCAGTGACATGAAGGACGCGATTTCGTTGGGCGTCGGCGAGCCGGACTTTGATACCCCGTGGCGGTATAACGATGCGGCGATCTACTCCCTTCGGCAGGGCAGGACGCACTACACCTCCAACTGGGGCATGCCGCAGCTCAGAGAGGCCATCGCGGACTACGAATACAACCGCTTCGGCGCGAAATATTCCCCGGAGGACGAGATTTTGGTCACCGTCGGCGCGAGTGAGGGCATCGATCTCGCCCTGCGCGCCATCTGTGAACCGGGCGACGAGATCATCGCGCCGGACCCGACCTATGTCTCCTACGAGCCGGGCATCATTTTCGCCGGCGGCAAGTGCGTCACGCTGAAGACGTGGCAGGAGGATGACTTCCGCATGACGGCGGACGCACTCAAAAAGGCGATCACGCCGCGCACGAAGGCGCTAATCTTCCCCTATCCCAACAACCCCACCGGCGGCATCATGACCAAGGCCGATATGGAGGAGATCGCTGCGGTTCTTCGCGGAACGAACATTTTGGTGATCGCGGACGAGATTTACGCGGAGCTTCTCTACACCGGGGAGCGACACACCGCCTTTGCGGCAATCGACGGCATGTGGGACAGGACGATCACGCTCAACGGCTTTTCCAAGGCGTTCGCCATGACCGGCTGGCGCATGGGATATGCGGCGGGTCCCCGTGAAATCATCGCCTCCATGGTGAAAATCCACCAGTACACCATGCTGTGCGCGCCCACCATGAGCCAGTACGCGGCGCTTGAGGCACTCGTCTCCGGCGTGCAGAACAACTACGAGGACATCGCCCGCATGGTGCGCACCTACGACCGCAGAAGGCGGCTCGTGATCGATGCGTTTAAGCGCATGGGCCTTCCGTGCTTTGAGCCGCTGGGCGCGTTTTACGCATTTCCCTCGATTGCGGAAACCGGCATGAACTCGCAGGAATTCTGCAAAAGACTGCTTGATGCAGAGCGCGTCGCGTGCGTTCCGGGCGATGCGTTCGGTGCGTCCGGCGCGGGGCACATCCGCGTGTCCTACGCCTCCGCGACGGACAAACTCATCGAAGCGCTCAGCCGCATGGAGCGGTTCGTGGGCAGCCTGTAGACGGGAACGTCCCATCACGCAATCAAATTTAACAAATATGTGATTGCGCGAAGCGGAGAAATCCGTATAATACTATGTGCGCATCCTTGCTCCGGCGCACCCGACCGGGGCCTTAAGTCCATAAGGAGGTGAAAGCATTGAATCAGTATGAAGTAATGTATGTGCTCGATACCGCTATGGAGGAGCAGGCGAGGAATGATGCCATCGCCCGGTTTTCCAAGCTGGTGGAGATGAACGGCGGTAAGGTGGACCGCGTAGACGAATGGGGAAAGCGCCGCCTGGCGTATACCATCAACTACAAGACCGAGGGGTATTATGTGCTCATGTACATCACCGCTCCGTCCGACCTGCCCCGTGAGCTGGAACGTAACATGCAGATCGCGGATTATGTTCTCCGTTATCTCGTTGTCCGCTTCGAAGGCGCCATCCCGACGAAGAGAGAGCCTCTGAAGCCCGCGTTCAACGCGCAGCATGCGGCGCCCGCAGCGCCCGCAGCGGCAGAAGAGCCCGCGGCCAAGCCCGAACAGCCCGTCGCGGCAGCAGAAACCGTCGTCGAGGTGTAACACAGGACGCCTTCGGGAAAGGCAGGTAAGTGTATGAACAAAGCAATTTTGATCGGAAATCTGACGAGAGATCCCGAGCTTCGCACCACGTCAAACGGCACCCCCGTATGCACGTTCACGATCGCCATCAACAGGCGGTTTGCGAACCAGCAGGGCGTGCGCGAAGCGGATTTTCTGAGCATCGTCACGTGGCGCCAGCTTGCGGAGCTCTGCCACCGCTACCTCGCGAAGGGTCGCAAGGTCGCGGTCGAAGGCAGCCTGCAGTCCCGTTCCTATGATGCGCAGGACGGAACCAAGCGCTATGTCGTCGAAGTCGTCGCAGATCAGGTAGAATTCCTTTCGTCGCCGCAGGGACAGGCGGAGCCTTCCTATCAGCAGGAAGCGCCGCACTCGTCCGAACCTCCGCAGGCGCGCAGCTATCAGCCGAAGTTCGAGCCCCAGGAAGGCGCGACGGCATCCGGTGGCTTCGGCGATCCCGCGGACGATGACGACTTGCCGTTCTGACACGCGCCGTCACATCCCTTCAGGCGATTTTCGAAACTGAGGAGGAGAACACTATGTCCGAGGATAGAGGCGATCGCGCCCGCCGTCCGCGTGGCCGCAGGCCGCGCAGGAAAGTCTGCACATTTTGTGTTGAAAAAGTACAACACATCGATTATAAGGACACCAACAGGCTTCGCCGCTTCACCAATGAGCGCGGCAAGATCCTGCCCCGCCGGATGAGCGGCACCTGTGCGAAACACCAGCGCCAGCTCTCCACGGCAATCAAGCGCGCACGTACCATCGCGCTTCTGCCCTACACGGCCGACTGAGTTCCTTATGCCCCCTCCCGCGCGGAGGGGGTTTTTCCGTCCCACAGCGGCCGTTTATTGTAAAATTTTTGGTTTTTTGCGCGTTTTCGATCCCCCATTACATTTTTGCGTTATACTATATATGTGATAGTACGCGATGAAGGGAAAGCCCCGCGACGATCCGCACAGAGAGCCGGCATTCGGTGCGAGCCGGACGGAAAGGCGCGCAAGGTATCCTCCCCGAGCGGCAGGCTGAACGAAACAGTAGGCCGAGCCGGGTTCGCCCGTTACAGCGGCGGCGCATATCTGTGCGCACAGAGGAGCAATTTGGGTGGTACCACGAACGAGTCTTCGTCCCATGGGGCGGAAGGCTTTATTTTTTGGAGGGAACGGAAATGATCGAGAAGGCATCCACGAATCTGGATTTTTTATCGCGCGAGAATGAGGTGCTCAATTTCTGGAAGGAGCACAGAATTTTCGAGCGCTCCATCGAGTGCCGCGAGGGGCACGATGTATTCACCTTTTACGACGGCCCGCCCACGGCGAACGGCAAGCCGCACATCGGCCACATCTTAACGCGCGTCATGAAGGATATCGTGCCGCGCTACAAGACCATGAAGGGCTATAAGGTGCTGCGCAAGGCGGGCTGGGACACGCATGGCCTACCCGTCGAACTGGAAGTCGAAAAGGTCTTGGGGCTGGACGGCAAAGAGCAAATCGAAAAGTACGGCATCGAGCCGTTCATCAAGGCGTGCAAGGAATCCGTCTGGAAATACAAATCCGAATGGGAAAAGATGTCCGACCGCGTGGGTTTCTGGGCGGACATGGACGACCCGTATATCACCTACGAAAACAACTACATCGAATCCGTGTGGTGGTCGCTGAAGCAGGTGCACGACAAAGGGCTGCTCTACAAGGGGCACAAGGTGGTGCCCTATTGCCCGCGCTGCGGCACCGCGCTCTCGAGCCACGAGGTTTCGCAGGGCTATAAGACCGTGAAGGAAAATTCCGCAGTCGTGCGCTTTAAAGTGAAAGGCGAAGAGAACGCCTACCTGTATGCGTGGACGACCACGCCGTGGACGCTGCCTTCAAACGTCGCGCTGTGCGTCAATGCCGAGTACGACTACGCCCGCTTCACCTATCGGGGCGATACGATTATCATGGCGGACGCGCTGATCGAAAACGTCCTTGGCGAGGGTGCGGAAATGGCGGACAAGGTACTCGTCAAAGGCGCAGAGCTCGTCGGCATGGAGTACGAGCCGCTGTTCGATTTCCAGAAAGAATGCGTGGACAAGCCCGCGTGGCGCGTCGTCGCGGACGGCTACGTCACGCTGACGGACGGCACGGGCATCGTCCACATCGCCCCCGCGTTCGGCGAGGACGACGCGCGCGTCGGCAGGGAAAACGACCTTCCGTTCCTGCAGCTCGTCGATGCTGCGGGCTGCATGGACGGGCGCACGCTCTGGGGCGGCACCTTCGTGAAAAAGGCCGATCCCCTGATCATCGCGCACCTGAAGGAAAACGACAAACTCGTGGGCGAAATCGCATTCGAGCACGACCACCCCTTCTGCTGGCGCTGCGACACCCCGCTCATCTACTATGCCCGCCCGACGTGGTTCATCCGCATGACCGCCGTGCGCGAAAAGCTCAAGGCGTCCAATCAGGCGGTCAACTGGATGCCCGAAAACATCAAGGACGGCAGGATGGGCAACTTCATCGAAAACGTGATCGACTGGGGCCTGTCGCGCGAGCGCTACTGGGGAACGCCGCTGCCCGTGTGGATCTGCGCGGACTGCGGAAACATCCACGTCGTGGGCTCCGTCGAGGAACTGAAGGCGCTGGGCAAGGACGTGCCCGAGGACATCGAGCTGCACCGCCCATATATCGACCGCGTGCTGCTCACCTGCGACAAGTGCGGCGGCGAA
>CAYFRC010000091.1:0-1955 GCA_964345325.1 uncultured Oscillospiraceae bacterium | reverse complement strand
CCGAGGTGATCGACTGCTGGTATGATTCCGGCTCCATGCCCTTCGCGCAGTGGCACTATCCCTTCGAAAACAAAGAAATCTTCGAGGAGAACTTCCCCGCGGATTTCATCTCCGAGGCCATCGACCAGACGCGCGGCTGGTTCTATACCCTAATCGCGATCGGAACGCTTCTGTTCGACCGCGCGCCGTTTGAAAACTGCATCGTGCTCGGGCACGTGCTCGACAAGGACGGCTTCAAGATGTCCAAGCACAAGGGCAACGTCGTCGACCCGTGGACGGTGCTCGACAAGCAGGGTGCGGACGCCGTGCGCTGGTACTTCTATACCGTGGGCGCGCCGTGGCTGCCGAGCCGCTTCTCCGACGACCTCGTGAGCGAGGCGCAGCGCAAGTTCATGGGCACGCTCTGGAACACCTACGCCTTCTTCACGCTGTACGCCTCGATCGACGGGTACGACCCCGAAAAGGCGAAGGCGAAGCCCGAGGATTTCTCCATGATGGACAGGTGGGTGCTCTCCAAGCTCCACACGCTCGTGCAGTTCGTGGATGAAGGACTCGATAAATACAAGATCACCGAGACGAGCCGCGCGATCCAATCCTTTGTGGACGAACTTTCCAACTGGTACGTGCGCCGCTGCCGCGAACGGTTCTGGGGCAAGGGGCTCGCGGGCGACAAGCTTGCCGCGTTTGAGACGCTGTACACCGTGCTGGTGACCCTGACCAAGCTCTGCGCGCCCTACATCCCCTTCATGGCGGAGACCATGTACCAAAACCTCGTCGTCTCCGTCTGCAAGGACGCGCCCGAGAGCGTGCACCTGTGCGACTTCCCGAAGGCGAACCTGTCGCTGGTAGACAAGGCGCTCGAGGACGACATGGAAGTCGTCATCTCCGCCGTGCAGCTGGGCCGCGCCTGCCGCGCCACCGCAAACCTCAAGGTGCGCCAGCCCGCGCAGAACCTGTTCGTGCAGGGCAGGGCGCTTCCGCAGCCGCTTACGAACCTCATCGCGGATGAACTGAACGTGAAGGAAGTTCGCTTCGTGGACGACGCGCGCGCGTTTACGACCTATAAATGCAAGCCGCAGATGCGCACCCTCGGCCCCCGCTACGGGAAGCTGCTGGGAAAAATCGGGCAGGCGCTGCTCGAAATGGACGGAAACGACGTCGTCGATACCTTCGCGCGCGGCGATCTGCTCGTGTTCGAGCTTGACGGAACGAAAATCGAACTTGCCGAGGGCGACGTTTTGACCGAGCCGATGCAAAAGCCGGGCTTCGTCGCGACGGCGGACGCGGGCATGACGGTCGTGCTCGATACGAACCTCACGGATGCGCTCATCGAAGAGGGCTTCGTGCGCGAAATCATCTCCAAACTCCAGACCATGCGCAAGGATTCCGATTTCGAGGTGACGGATAGGATTCACGTCGTCATCGAAACGGGCGAAAAATTGCGCAAGGTCGCCGAAAAGGACGCGGAGACGATCAAAAACGCGGTGCTCGCGCGCACGCTCGCCTTTGAAGGCGCAGACGAAAGCTTTATCGCGCAGGAATGGAACATCAACGGCGAAAAAGCCGTCCTATCCGTGAAGGTGGCGAAGTGATGTACATCGCCGGCGACTGGAAAGACTACGAGGTACTCGATACCGGAGATGGCGAGAAATTGGAAAGATGGGGCGGCGTGCTTCTGCGCCGTCCCGACCCGCAGGCCATCTGGAAAAAGCAGGACGAGGCGCTGTGGGGCAAGTGCGACGCGTGGTACCACCGCTCGAACAAGGGCGGCGGCGAATGGGAGTTCTTCCGCAAACTGCCCGACAGATGGAGCATCTCCTACAAGGGAATGAAATTCTACGTCCGCCCGACGGGCTTCAAGCACACGGGCTTGTTCCCGGAGCAGGCGGCGAATTGGGACTGGATGCAGGGCGTCATCCGCGGCGCGAAAAGCTCCGTGCGGGTACTGAACCTTT
>CAYFRC010000090.1:0-7849 GCA_964345325.1 uncultured Oscillospiraceae bacterium | reverse complement strand
TTCTTGGGGCTACAAATATACTCTCTTAACATAATGGTTTATATTAAACTACAATTTCGGTTAAAAATTGTCAATATACAAAATTGATGATTTGTTACTTTTTGTCGTATTTTCATCACTTTTTTGTGTTTTTGTAGAAAAAACGGCTGACTTTTGTGCTTTTTTATCACGAAAGTCAACCGCTTTTCTTTATGATTCTATCCCCGCCTATCCTTCTTTCCGCAGGCGCTTTTGCAGATTACGGATCCTCATCTTCCTTGTCAGGATCCGCTTGTATCCAGCCCATTTTCCTGTAAATATGTTCAAACACATGGTGCATCAGACAGGTATATCCGCCGGGCAACACAATCGCAAGGACAAGTAAATATCTGCACAGATAAACGGCGCCGAACAAAATCGTCACCAGAAAAATCATCCAGCCGATATTCGTAAATGCAATTGCCGCTCCCTTTAGAAACACTCCCTTCATCGTATCATCAAATCTCGCCTGATATACCGTGACGGAAAGTTGCCACATGATCGCAAGGAACCCGCATACCAGCGTCGGATAATACAGCGCGGCGACCGCACTGCCGTGGCGCATTGCCGCTCGGACAAGCGCGAAATCGATGATTAAAAACACATTCAACAACAGACAGAGCAGCCAAATTTGCGTCGCTTTCTTGAAGTTACTCCAAAAAGCTTTCCGATAGGTCGGAAAAATATAGCCCTCTCCCAAAAAAATACGCCGATGGACCGTCTCATACATTGCAACGGATGCCGCTCCCGTCGTTACGATGAAAATGCTGCTGAAATACCATAGGAGACTGATCCAGACAACATCGACGATTCCGCCCAAAAAAACAAAGATCTTATTGTCGAGCCATGATTTCATTCATCCTTCTCCGTTTCTTTCGTGCCTCTAGATCCGCCCTGATAAACTCCAGCCCCCGGTCGCATCGACCAAGGGCTGTTGACAGTTCTACTTTACAAAACGAATGACATTCCAACTCAGCGGCGGAAGTTCCACCGTTGCCGCCCCGTCTTTGATCGTTCCTCCGGGGCCTTTCCCCGGAACCACATTCTCAGGATCTTCCTCCGTATTGACTGCCTTAACGTCCTCATGATGCATCAGGATATGTTCGGCAAGGGACAACTCCCCAAAGGATCGCAGATCAAGTTCCAGCGTATAAGCGTCTTCCATGTCCCGGTTAACCGCAAATACCGTTACGCTTCCGTCTGCTTCCATCGTTGCCGTCGCATCAATATAAGGAACCTTATCATAATCTTGACAGGAATAGGTGGGGCTGTCAACCAGTGCCTGCAGGGCGATCCCGCGACCGTAATTGGATGCATGCAGAAACGGATAAAAAATCGTCTGCGCCCATACCCCGCCACCGGTTCTTGTCATAATCGGCGCGATCACATTTACAAGTTGCGCCAGACAGGCAATTTTAACGCGATCCGCGTTTTTCAGCAGTGTGATCAGCATAGACCCCACCAAAAGCGCATCCTCGAAATTATAAACATCTTCCAAAAGCGGCAGCGCCTTGTTCCACTTATCCTGCTTCCATAGTTCCTGATCCTGCGCGTTGGAATGATACCACACGTTCCACTCGTCAAAAGATAAATTGACAACATGTTTGCTGTGTTTTTTTCCTTTTACGGCGTCACAGATCGCGGCAACGCTTTTGATAAAATCATCCATATCCATCGTTCTGGCGAGGAAGCCCGGCGTGTCACCGGTAGGGTTCCCATAATACCTGTGCAGGGAAACGTAGTCCACATTTTCATAGCACTCGTCCAACATTTCCAGTTCCCAGCTTCCGAATGTCGGCATTTCCGAAGAGGAAGAGCCGCAGGCGACCAGTTCAATCGACGGATCAACCCATTTCATCATTTTCGCCGCTTCATTCGCAATTCTTCCGTATTCCTTCGCCGTCTTCTGTCCCATCTGCCAGGGTCCGTCCATTTCGTTTCCAAGACACCAGAGTTTGATGTCGAACGGTTCTTTTCTTCCGTTTGCAATGCGCAGATCGGAGTATTTGCTTCCTGACGGATGGTTCGCATATTCTACAATATCTCTGGCTTGTTCGGGACCCCGACTTCCCAGATTCACGGCATACATAATCTCACTTCCGGCGTTCTTTGCCCAATCGGCAAATTCATGAAGTCCAACCTCGTTGGTCTCTGTTGTAAACCACGCAAGATCCAGCCGTTTCGGACGGTTCTCTTTCGGGCCTACGCTGTCTTCCCAGTGAAAGCCGGATACGAAATTCCCGCCGGGATAACGTACAATTGGAACATTCAGTTTTCGCACAAACGCAATGACGTCCTTACGAAATCCTGCATCATCCGCTTCCGGATGCGTCGGCTCATAGATTCCGCCATATACGGCGCGTCCCAGATGTTCAATAAAAGAGCCGTAAATTCTTTTATCGATTTCACCTACAACAAAGTTTTTGTCTAAAACAATTTTGGCTTTCTTCATTTTGTCCTCCATTCAGCCCCGGTATCAGCCCTTTACGCTTCCCGCCGCCATACCTGCAATAAAAGTCTTTTGATTCAACAGAAAAATAATCATAATCGGAACCACGCTCATTACTGCACCTGACAGCAACAAATCATAATTGTTCCCGTAAGGCGTGAGCAGGGATTGCAAGCCGATCGGCAACGTCTGCATCTCCGAAGTCCGCAGCACAATCATCGGCCAAACCATAGAATTCCAACTCCCCATTGCCAGAAGAATCGTCATTGCGCCGTAAGCCGGCAGCATCAGCGGCATCATCAGACGGAAGAAAATACCCATTTCGCCGCAACCGTCTATTCTTCCGGACTCCATGATCTCTGTGGGCAAGCCGATGGCAAACTGCCGAAAGAAGAAGATTCCCGTTGCGGGAACAATAAACGGAAGCACGACCCCCGCATAAGTATCTATCATCTTGAACATATTGATTTCCTTATATAACGGAAGAATCAATATTTCAACCGGCACCATCATCACCATGAGTACAAGAATGAACAGAAGGTTTCTCCCCTTAAATCTGTATTTCGCCAGACCGTACCCGACCAGAGAGGAAAGAAACAGCCCTGCCACAACCTGAATCACCATGATGGTAATGCTGTTGATATACCATTTGATATAGATTCCGTTCCGCTCCGTATTTAATAACTGATAATTCACCAAACTGTAGTTTTGAAAATCAAACTTGAACTGTAAACCGTTTCGGATCATCTCGCTTCCCGGCTTGAAAGAGGAGATAAACAGGAAGAAGAACGGCATCAGTGCAATGACCGCAAAAACTGCAATGATTAAAGTTCCAAGGACGGTCAGTCCTATTTTTTTCTTTGTCATTTTCATTCCCTTCTTTCTGTGGCGTTACTCGTCTTTTTTCCCGAAGGAATCCGTGATAGACAACTGAATAATATTTATGATCAAAACGCCCAGCAGTAAGGATATGCCTGCCGCGGAGGCGATCCCGAAATTGTTTCGGTTAAAGCCCTGCGCGTAGATATAACTTACGATCGTGGCACCGATATCTCCGGGCGTTCTGGCGCTGTTGAACAAGGTAAAAGCTTCGGCAAACATCGAAAATCCGCCGTAAATGGAAATCGTAAGCACATAGATAATCGTGGGGCGCACGCCCGGAACCGTAATGTGCCAGAATTTCTGTCTTGCATTTGCCCCGTCCAGCGTGGCTGCTTCATACAGATCCCTCGAAATGGTCTGCAATGCCGACAGATAGTAGACAATATTGACTCCCAGCCATTTCCATACGCAGAACACAACCAGAACGATCCACGTCGTCAATCGTTTCTCCAGCCACCCTTGCGGCGCAATTCCGAAAAAGCCGAGGAACGCATTCATCAATGCCGCCGGATTGGAAGAAAACGCATATTTGAAGAAAAGACCCGCCATGACGACGCTTGTCAATGCGGGAATGAACAGCGCACTTTTAAAAATTTCAGGTCTTATCACATGTTTGGAATCCAAGAGTACCGCCAGCAATAAGGGCAGGGGCACCAGGATCAGACAGGTGAAGAACGTATAGATCGCAGAGTTTTGAAGTGCCATAATGAAATAGTTTTCAACCAGCAGTTTATAATTGGCAAGTCCTGCATATTTCGGCGGCGCAAAGCCGACCTGCTGGCACAAACTCGTCCAAAAGGTCTCGGTTATCGGATAAACAAAGAATGCGAAAAAGTAGATCACAAAGGGCGCCGTAAAAATATAGGGCGCCATTTGCAGCATGCGTACCTTTCCCGCCCTTTTCATGTCTATGCTGTTAATGTTACTCTGTTTTGACATATTACTTCCTCTTTTCGTGATGGAAAAGTAAACGGTTCTTGATAAATATGCGGGAACAGTCAGAACAACCATTCCCGCATATTGTTTGCTCACTTCTGATGAGGATGCTTACTGCATTGCGCGAAGCTCATCAGCCGCCTGCTTTAATGCCGCTTCCGGCGTCTGGCTTCTGTCATGAAGCACATTGAACATGACTGTCTTCTGAACGCGCGTCAGCGCTTCCGGATACAACGGGTTGGAAGTTGACAGTGCCGAAATTGCATCTGCCGTATCGTCCATAACTTTGTAAACATCGTCGCCGAAATAATCGGTAAAGCGATTGGGTGCCGTCATCTCGGGATCATTATAGATATCCTTACGGATCGGGTCAAATCCGAGTTCCGTCCATGTCTTGATTGCCGCTTCGCGTGAGATTTTCGAGAAGTATAAGAAATCCTTTGCAAGCTGCGGATCTCTCGCCTGGATCGTTACGGAAGTACCCGTGCCGCCAAGACCTGCGGAATTCGCTCCGCCCTTTTCCCAAACGGGAAGCGTTCTGACTGCCATCTTGCCGTCCAGATCCGTCATATAGTCGGTGAAACGATTCAAATACCAGAGCGGAATACCGATGGTCGCTACATTTCCTTCGTTCATGTAAGCATACCATTCTTCACTGTGGCAGAAGCCGCCGGGCATCTCGCAGAAGATATCGTCATTTAAGCCGTCCAAAAGCCACTGTAAGGTATCAATATTGATCTGATTATCCAGCGTCACCTCTCCGGTATTCGGATCAAAGAAGTCGCTTCCGCGCTCCGTAATCAGCGGATAGTAAGTCCAGTGCTCCGTCGTCTCGCAAGCCATGATGTACTTGCCCGTCTTATCACGGATGACCTTGCCTGCTTCTTTGAAATCATCCCATGTCTCAATTGCATTGATGTCAACGCCTGCCTGTTCGAAAATCTCCTTGTTGTACATCAGACAGGTGGCGCCTACGTGATAGTCTACGCCGTAGTAGTTGCCATGGTTCGCATAGTTGTCGAATCTGCCCATGATTAAATTCTCTTTGTCGAGCTCCACAACATCGTTCAACGGAACCAGAGGAATACTGGCCTCGTCGCCCGTGATAAAGTTAGCATACATCGAAATCTCGATATCTACCATATCCGGCGCGCCGGTTCCTGTCTGAAGTGAAATCATCAGGTTGTTGTGAAGATCATCGTATCCCAGCGTCTCTGCCTTGAAGTTAATCTGGCGATCGGGATATGCTTCGTTCCATCTCTTCGCAGCGTTTTCCATGAACGTCTGGTGTGCCGCCTGGAATGTCCAGAAGGTGAGCTCCTGTGCCTCCGCAGAAACCGGTTCACTTGTCGCTTCCGCAGTTTCCTCCGCCACTGCTTCCGCTTCTGTCGCAGGTGTTGTCGGCTCTGTGGGAGCCGCCTTGCTTCCACAACCTACAAGTGTAATTGCAGTACTTGCTGCCAGAAGAATTGCCATGATTTTCTTTTTCATTTTGAAACCTCCCTTACAAAAATGAATGAGACTGCTACCCAAGGGGTTTTATACATATTGTATAGTTTTCTTCTCTCCCTTGTTGATTTTATGATATATATATACAGAAGATATGTCAATAATAATTTGCGATATTTTAAAGTGTTTTGGGGAATATCGGTTTACTTTGGCTTCTATCAAACCGCGTCACAATTAACAACTCATATCTGCGAAGCGAGTTTGATTTTTTCCAAACCAAACCTATACATCTTGCGTCTGATGTGGTAGAATCATTTTTGTAGATTTGCGAAAGGATGTCAGTAAGATGAGAATTATTAGTGATTTACGCCAATCTGTTCCTCTATTCAAGTGCCTGGGTTCCGATGTGAGGGTTTCTATTCTGGAAATGCTGTCTGAGAAAGGGCCTATGCAGATGAGCATGATTGCGGAACATCTCGGCATCACCGCCGGTTCTCTCTCTCCGCATATTAAAATGCTTGCCGAATGCGGGTTGATCAGCGTCCGGTTTGACGCCGGGAAACACGGCTTGCAGAGGATCTGCGGCATCATAGACGAGAAAATCCTGATTGATTTCGAAAGCGCAACCAACAGCAAAAACTTTTATGAATCTGAAATCGGCGTCGGCTTATATTCCGATTATGATGTCTATCCGACCTGCGGAATTTCCACCAGCGATCATTTGATCGGATCGGAAGACGATCCGAAGTTCTTCTCATCGCCGGAACGCATCAATGCCGGTGTTCTGTGGTTTACTTTCGGTCATGTGGAGTACATGATTCCCAATTTCCTGAAAGAGGATCAAATCCCCCTTGAACTTCTGATTTCCTTTGAAATTGCAAGCGAGGCACCCGGCATTCGGGAAGACTGGCCCAGCGATATCCAATTTACGATCAACGGAATTCCCGTTTGCATGTGGACGGCGCCGGGAGATTTCGGAAAGAACCCCGGTATCTATACGCCGCAGTGGTGGGATCCAAACTGGAACCAGTACGGACTTCTGAAGTTTCTGTCCGTCAACGAAACCGGCACCTATATTGACGGCGTCAAGGTTTCCGATATCTCTCTGAAAGATTTAACTATCACTGCCGGTTCTTCCATCAAATTGAAAATGTCGGTCAACGAAACGAGCGTCCATAAAGGCGGTTTGACGCTTTACGGCCGCTCGTTCGGCAACTATCCGCAGGACATTAAAGTTCGTATGCAGTATCGGGTGACGGAAGGCGAAGAGCTGCCTCACTCATAATCTGCGGTTTTCTTGATGAAGGTTCCCTCTTCCAACTCTGTGAATGCCTGTACCAGTTCCTCTCTCGTATTCATGACGATCGGACCGTACCACGCCACCGGTTCATCGAGTCTTCTGGAACTGTATAACAGAATCTCTGCGCCGTTTTCTCCGGTTTCCAGAACCACCCTGTCACCATCACTCAACTTCGCAGCCGTCTTCTCTCGAACAAGCGTATCGGAGACGTTCACCTCTCCAAGCAGTGTGAAGAGAAAGGCTGACCAGCCCTCTCTTACCGGAACTTCCACTCGTGTCTTCGGATCCAGATGAATATCATAGAAATCAAGCGGCAGATACTTTCCCTGCCAGCCCTCTGCATCCTTATAATTGCCTGTAATCAGGCGGAGCAGACCGCCCTCTAACGGGATCTCTTTGATCTCGCTTTTCGAAGTGCTATGGTAGGCAGGATCGGCAGTCATCTTGTCCCGCGCCGACATATTCAGCCACAACTGCGTCCCCAGCAGTCGCTCCCCGTTCGGCATTTCTTCGTGTTTTGCTCCCGAACCGGCGGTCAGCCATTGCGCCTCGCCGTCATGCACGGTTGCTTCTGTCCCGAGATGATCCCGATGAAGCATCTGTCCTTTGCTTAAAAAGCTTACCGTTTCAATGCCGCGGTGCGGATGCATCGGAAAGCCCTTCACATACTCTTCCGGATTCGTTGAGTCGAAGGCGTCCAGCATCAGGAACGGGTCGTAGAGATCCGTCGTATCGTTGCCCAGAACACGCACCAAATGCACGCCTGCGCCGTCGATTGCTTTCTGTCCCCTGCTCTCTTTGATGACTTGTCTGTT
>CAYFRC010000089.1:0-7915 GCA_964345325.1 uncultured Oscillospiraceae bacterium | reverse complement strand
TGCGACGTCGCCGTGCTCGTGATCGACGCGACCGAGGGCGTCACCGAGCAGGACGCCAAGATTGCGGGCTATATCGACGAACAGGGGAAGGCCGCCGTCCTGGTCGTAAACAAGTGGGACGCCGTCGAAAAGGAAACGGGCACGCTCGAACAGTATACCAAGGACCTCAGGGAGCAGCTCAAGTTCATGCCCTACGCGCCGATTCTGTTCGTTTCCGCGCTCACGGGGCAGCGCATGCCGCGCATTTTGGATGCCTTGCGCAATGTCCGCGAGCAGGCATCCCGCCGCATCACGACGGGGCTTTTGAACGACGTGCTCGCCGACGCGCAAAACGCGCTCCAGCCGCCGACGATTAGCGGACGAAAGCTGCGCATCTACTACGCGACGCAGCAGGGAATCAAGCCCCCCACGTTTGTGTTTTTCGTGAACGACCACGATCTGCTGCATTTTTCCTACGAACGCTATCTCGAAAACCAAATCCGCAAAGCCTTCGGCTTCGAAGGCACGCCCATTCGCTTCGAATGGCGCGACAAGCAAAAGGAGAAATAACCCATGCTCGTACTCTGCGCCGCAATAGGTTATCTGCTGGGCAGCGTGTCCGGCGGCATTCTGACAGGCCACGCATTCGGAAAGTTAGACATTCGTTCCGTCGGCAGCAACAACGCCGGGACGACCAACGTCCTGCGCACGCTCGGCTGGCTCCCGAGCCTCGTGACCTTTGTGATCGACGCGCTCAAGGGGCTTTTCGCCGCGATGATCGGGCGCGCGCTCGCGGGCGAGTTTGGCGCGATGGCGGGCGGCCTGTTCGCCGTCCTCGGGCACAACTGGCCTGCGTTTTATCGCTTTAAGGGCGGCAAGGGCATGGCGACCTCCTTCGGCGTCATCCTGGCGACCGATCCCCTGATCGCGCTGATCCTGCTTGCGGTGCAGATCGGCGTGCTCGTCTTGACAAAGACCATGTCCATGGCATCCCTTGCGACGGCGGGGCTCTATTTCGTGCTGACGTTCCTGCTCCGCTTCGGCAACTGGAAATGGATCGCGTTCTCGTTCGTGCTGTCGTGCTTGGCGATCTACTCGCACAGGGCAAACATCAAGCGCCTTATAGAACACAAGGAAAATGCGCTGCAATTCGATAAAATCAAGATGCTCTCTGAAAAAATCAAGAGGAGGAACGGGAAATGAAGGCACTGATCGGGCTCGACATTGGTACCTCCGGCGCGAAGTGCATCGTTTGCGACGAAAACGGAACGGTCCTCGCGTCCTGCACGAGGGAATACCCCCTGTACACGCCCAAAAACGGCTGGGCGGAGCAGAACCCCGAGGATTGGTGGAATGCCGTCGCGGAGGGCTGCCGCTTCATCATGGATAAAGCCGCACTCCCCAAGGGCGCCTATGTCGGTGTGAGCTTTTCGGGGCAGATGCACGGGCTGGTTGCGCTGGATAAGGCGCGGCGCGTCATCCGCCCGTCCATCCTCTGGTGCGACCAGCGCACGCAGAAGCAGTGCGACGAAGTCATTTCGCGCGCGGGCGATGCGGAGAAGCTGCTCTCCTACACGAACAACGGCATGCTCACGGGCTATACCGGCGGCAAGATTCTCTGGCTGCGCGATGAGGAGCCGGAGAATTTCGAGAAGATGGACGTGTTCTGCTGCCCCAAGGATTATATCCGCTACCAGTTTACCGGCGAAGTCGCGACCGACGCATCCGACGCATCGGGCACCGGCTTTTTCGACACGAAAAACCGCGTTTGGGCGGACGAGCTCATCGCAAAGCTCGACCTTCCGAGGTCGATCTTCCCGACGGTCTTGGAGTCCACGGACTTTGCGGGCCGCGTCTCCAAGCGCGCCTCGGAGGAGACGCATCTGCCCGAAGGGCTGCCCGTATACGCAGGCGGCGGCGACGCGGTCATCCAGACGACCGGCGCGGGGCTGGTGCAGCCCGGCATTTTGGGCGTCGTGATCGGCACGGCGGGCAACGTCTCCATGGGATTTAAGGGATATGCGGAAAACCCCGGCGGCAAGCTACAGATGTTCTGCAACAACTCCGGCGACCTCTGGCACGCGCTCGGCTGCACGCTGACGGCAGGCGGCGCGTACAGATGGTATCGCGACGCGCTGTGCGCGGACGAGATTCGCAGGGCGAAGGAGGGCGGCATCGGCGTGTACGACCTCATGGGCCAGGCGGCGGAGCAGTCAAAGCCCGGCTGCGGCGGCGTGATCTTCCTGCCGTACCTGACGGGCGAGCGCTGCCCCTATCCCGATCCGAACGCGCGCGGCGTGTTCTACGGCCTGTCCCTCAACACGACCAAGGGCGACATGACCCGCGCCGTGATGGAGGGCGTGACGTTCTCGCTGAAACAGCTCATCGACATCATGGGCGCCGTCGCGGACAGCAAAAAGGTCTACTCCTCCGGCGGCGGCAGCGCATCGCCCCTGTGGCGGCAGATTCAGGCGGACATCTTCGGCCTCCCCGTGTACACCATGTCCGCCGCATCCGAGGGCGGAGCCTACGGCGCGGTGCTCGTCGCGGGCGTGGGCGCTGGCGTCTGGAAGAATTTGGACGAGGCGATCACCGTCATCAAGCCCGAGACGGAGACGCTCCCCAACCCCGCAAACAAAGCGGCGTATGAGGACGCGTTCGCGATCTACTCCGACCTGTACCCCGCGCTGAAGCCGACGTTCGACAAGGGCGCGTCGTTCGGGTACTAAAGAATATTGAATCAAAGAAGCGCCGGAGGGACGACTCGTTCCCTCCGGCGTTTTTGCTATGCGCGATTATGCGCGTCTCTTCCTCCTGCGCGGCAGCGCGATCATGCAGATCGCGAACACGCACAGCGGGAGCGCGAAGAGGATGACTGTGATGACGGTCTTGCCCGCGCCCTCGAATTCGAGCGGCGTCGCCATGAGGTTGCGGCTCGAATCCGGCGCATCGGAAAGTGCGCTCGGCGCGACCTCGCCGCAAAGCGCGGTGATCGCCTTCGTCACATAGATGATGTCCGCGTTTGAGACGTAATAGCTGTTGATTTCGTCCAGCAGCATGTCGGAGCTTGCGAACCACACGAGTGCGCCGTCCTTTTCGACTGCCATCATGGCGAGGTCAAACGCGCCCGCGATGTCATTTTCCTCCTTGGCGAGCGTCGATACCGCGCTCGCATCGCCCTTCATATACGCTGCGTCCGAGGTCGTGAACAGCGTTTTGAGCGCTACGCCTTCGCGAATCGCATCGGATTTTTTGATCGCGTGCGCCGTCGGGAACGCGAGGGTCGCGCTCTCGCCGCCCGTGAGCGTCGTATCGACGGATTCCGCGAGCACGCACTGCGGATAGCCCGCGTAGAAGAGGCGCTGCGGGTCGCTTTCCAAGACCACGCCGTGTACCGCCTCCATGCCGTACTGCGCCGTCAGGCCGTCGAGTGCAGCCCATTCGCCCTTTGTGTAATTCGTAAAGAGAAATATCTTGCCGCCCCGCGCGATGTAGTCCGCAAGCGCGCCTTTTGCGCCCTGCGTGATGTCCGCATCCGGCGCGTAGAGGACGACTGCGTCCGCATCCTCGGGGATCGGCGCGCCCTCTGCGATGTCGAGCGGTGCGACCTCTCTGCCGCTTTCGGTCAGCGCGTTGACGGTCATGGGCGGGAGCGATTTTGCGGCGCTATACACCTTTCGGATGTCCGCCCGCGTCGCGTATTCGACGGCTTCGGCAATCTTGCGCTCGGCATTGATGCGATAGGAAGTGACGGTTGCCGCGCCCGTCTGCGGGTTGTACGCGGCGGTCTGCAAATACAGCTCCGCGTTCAGAAGCGTCCGCATGCGCAGCCCCGATACGATCACGGAGCCCTCCGTAATCGCGGGGTTGCCGGAGATCGCCGCGCCCTCGGCGAGGGAAATCTGTTTGAAACGGATGCGGCTGTTCGCGTCCGCGACCCTGCGCGCGATCTCCCGCGCCCAGATGTCGCCCGTCGCGCCGTCCGATACGAAATAGAGGGTTACGTCTTGCCGGGCGGCTTTCATAAGCACCGTGGACTCCTCCGAAATCGAGAGGATTCCCTCTTCCGTCGCGTCGATTTTGAGCTTGCTCATATCGAGCAGCCCCGTGCAGTATACGCCGCAGACGATCACCGCAAATACGATCAGGCAGGACAAAAGGCTTTTCAGATGCATGGTTTTCTTCATTTTGCCGCCCTCCTGAGCCCGAAGCCGGGCCTTTCCGCCGCTGCGACCGAAAGCATCAGCAGCAGCGCGATGCCTGTCGCGAAGTAGATCAGTGCGCCGATGTCAAAAATGCCGTAGGCATACCCGGAAATGCGCACGAAGGGCGAGATCGCCGTGAGCGCCTTGCCGTAGAGCAATTTTACGGCGCTTCCGCCCAGCAGCTGCTCGACGATGACGGGGATTTCGACCACCACCCCGATCGCGAGTGTCCAAACGACGTTTTTCGTAAACAGATACAGCGCCGCGAGCACGAGCACCAGAAAGAGCATGAGAGAAAGCCTCTCGCCCGATTGTATGCCCCCCGCGATGTCCTTCAAAAACCAAAGCGCCGCCATGCCCGCGAGCCCCGCCAACAGCGCGACCCAGCGGTTGGGCGCTGCGGAGGCGATGTGCGTCATGACCGCCATCAGAAACGCGCCCGTCGCGAAGAGCGCCGCCATGGACACGGCGTTTTCCGCCCACGGCGCGTCCGTGAGCGCGCACAACACGGCGGGGAAGACGCAGGAGATGAGGCAAGCGATGAGATACAGCGTGAGATACGCAAAGTACTTGCCCAAGACGACAGACGAAATGCGCATGGGGGAAGACAGGAGCAGCCGATACGTGCCGAATCGCTTTTCCTTGTCGAACATATCCATCATCAAAATGGGGATTAGCACGAGATATGCGGAGAGCGCCGCGGAAGATGCCTGATGCACCGTGCGATACCCCGTTTGCACGCAGAAATAGTAGGTGCCGATGCCCATGGCGGACGTCGTCAGCAGCAGGAACAGCCCACCCGTCACCCTCGAAAAGAGGCCCGAAAGCTCGCGCCTATACACGCTCATCATTCGGCACATCCTCCTTTTCGGGCGCGCGGCTGTCCGTGCGAAGCTGCGCGAGCAGATCGTCTAGTCCGCCCGCTTCGCCGCGCATTTCGAGGATGGGAAGCCCCTTTGCGAAGAGCGCGCTCCCGATTTCCGCGCGGAGGTCCCGCTTTTTCTGATCCAGCGTTACGCGCAATTCGCCCGCCGCATCCTCCGCAGAGAGAATCTCGACGCCCTCGACCGCAGAAAGTGCGCTTCGCACATCGTTGATGTTCCCGACGGTCGCGATGTGCAAAATGCCGTCCCGCCGCGCGAGCACGGAAAGCTCCGCAGGCGTTCCGAAGGCGACGACCTTGCCCTCATCCAGCACGAGCACCCTGTTTGCGCAGAGCATGGCCTCGGTGAGGTTGTCCGTCGCGAGCAGCACCGCGTGCTCCTTTGCGTATTCCCTGTACGCCTTGCGCAGGACGGATACGGTCTGCGGGTCGAGCGCTTCGCTATTGCTGTCCACCACCAGCACATCCGGCTCGGACAACAGCGCCTGCGCGACGTTCAATTTGCGCTTGATCGCGTCGGGCAGGAAGCGAATGGGCTCGTCCGCATCGGGCTGCGCGACAGAGAGGAGGGACAGCGCTTTGGCGGCGCGGTCGCCGATCTGCCTTGCGGGGATTTCGCGCGTCGAGCCGACGAATTTCAGGAACGAGCGCCCCGTCATATCGGGGTAGAGTGCCGCATCCGCGGGCGCGTAGCCGATGTGTGACTTTGCGGCGGAGGGAGATTCGTGCATGTCGATGCCGTATACGGCGATGCTGCCGCTTTCAATCTCCGACACCCCGGTGAGCGCGTCCAATAGGGTCGTCTTTCCGGCGCCCTCCTTGCCTGCGACCGCCAAAATCTCGCCCTTTTCGAGGCGGAAATTCACGTCATCGAGCAATGTACCTTTTCCGGAAACGACGCGGATTTGCTTGACTTCGATCAATTTCGATTCCTCCCATTGTTTTATTTGACAAATACGATACAGGTGGCCTTTTTCCCGTTCGCCGTCACGGCGGTCAACGTGGTTTTCCCCTGCCCTACGGCGGTAATCATGCCGTTTTCATCCACTGTCGCGACGGCGGGGTTCTTCGTCGAGAAGGCGACGGAGGACATCGTGCCCTCCGGCAGGATTGCGGAAACCGTATGGCTTTCGCCTACGGAAAGGGTAATCTCCTCATCCGAAAGCACGATGTTTTTCGGCGCGGGCAGCACCGTCACGGAAAAGCTCCCGCTTACGCCGTTGTAGGCTGTCACCGTTACGGTGCAGGTGCCCTCCCTTTTTGCAGACAGCGTTCCATCCTTTTGTACGGATACGCAGGCAGTATCAGACGATGTGATTGTATAGTCGGACACCGCACCCTCGGGCAGGAGTTTCAAAGTCACGGGTGATTTCTGTTTTACGCCCAGTACCATGTCCTCGCATATAATGGAAGTAGGCGCGGGCAAAATCGTCACCAAGACGGACGCGCGTATGCCGTTGTAGCTTTCGGCGTACAAGAGCGCTTCGCCCTCCTCGTGCGCGGTTAAAACCCCAGCCGCGAAGGATAGTATATTCTCGTCCGACACCGTATAGGAAATGCGCCCCGCCGCGCCCTTGTTGAGGTTCGCGGAGAGCAAAACCGAATCCCCCGCGCGGAGGGAGAGCGTTTCTTCTGGAAAGGATATCTCCTCCGGCGCTTTTTTGACCGTCACCGCGCATCGGGCGGACTTGTTGTTGTACGTTTTTACGGTTATCGCCGCCGAACCGCGCGCGACCGCCGTCACGATGCCGCTTTCGTCCACGGTAGCGACGGTTTCGTTTCTGCTCGAAAATACGCAGCTACCCCGCGCTCCTTCGGGGAGGACGGGGGAGAGGCGCACGCTTTCGCCGATGCCGAGCACGCATCTTGCGGGATTGACCTGTACCTTTTTCGGCGCGTCAAATACGGAAACGGCGCATTTCGCGCGAATCCCCATCGCGGAGACGGAAAGGGTGGCATTTCCCTTCGCGATCGCCGTGACCGTGCCGTCTTCGGAAATCGAGGCGATTTCGGGCGCGTCCGAGGCGTAAGTCAGGGCGTATTCCGCGCCCAACGGAAGGAGTGCGCACGAAAGGGAGTGCAGTTCGCCGATGCCGAGCTCGAGCACTTCCACACTCGGCACGATTTTCTCCAATTTCGGCTTGGAGACCGTGAACGCGCATTCCGCGCGCAGTGCGGGCTGCGATTCGCAAGTCGCCGCGATGACGCATTGCCCGGGGCTGATGCCCCAAATCGTTCCGCGTTCATCCACCGTCGCGATTTCGGGCGCGCTGCTCGTCCATAGGATGGTTTCGCCCACATCGGGAAAGACCATTGCCTGCAAAAGCACGCTTTTTCCGACCTCGACATATGCATACGGGGGGATGGTCACGCTTTGCGGCTGCGCGGATACGGAGACGAGGCACACCGCCTCGCACGATCCGTCCGCAGCCTTTAGGCGCACCGCCGTTTCGCCTTCGCCCACACCGATCACCGCGCCCGCAACCGTCACGCACGCGATATTCTCGTCGTCCGACGACCATTCGAGCCGTACATCCCCGTCTGTTTCGGTGACGAGGCTGATGATGTATAGGTTATACCGCTCGCCGACGGCGATTTGGATTTTTTCGTCGCTCAGGCGGATTTCGACGGGGCCCCCCGAAAGCGCGGGCACGGCGCAAGCGAGGAGAAACACGGCCATCGCGGCGCAGAAGAGCTTTTTCATGCCTCCACACTATCCCTCGTGAGGTTTTTCACCCATTTGTACTTGCGGTAATGCGCCAGCACCCACGGAAGCTTTCCGACCTCGTCGAGGCAGGTGCAGGCGTATACCACCAGCACGGGCCAGTGGAACAGGAATGTTCCCGCT
>CAYFRC010000088.1:0-7932 GCA_964345325.1 uncultured Oscillospiraceae bacterium | reverse complement strand
GTTCCATCACTACTCGACAATGGATCGTTGATATATTTTAGATTGAGAATAGTATAACATATCTCGACATAAAAACCGGCATATCGGGAAATTGCATCCGATATGCCGGTTTTGTTTGATTCTGTCAGGGCATTTCCCCGCCCGCGTCCGTTCCGACTTCGCCGACCGTAACCTCTTTCACCTTGTCGTCCTGCGAGAAGAGGATCTGCACGCAGCCGCCTTCGCCGTCGAGCCACACGACGAGCCGCGTGTATTCCGCCGCCGCGCTGCTGTTGGACGCGCTGCGCAATATCTCCACGCCCCTGCCGCCGAACAGGCTGCACACGGTGAGATAGGACGCCTGGTCCGAAATGTTGCCCGCAACGGAAAGGTTTGTACCCTTGGCGATCTCCGTCAGCTGGCGGATGTCGTCGTAGTACGCCACCTTGGCGCGGAGCCTGCCGTTTTCGAAGAACACGGCTGCGGCGCCGGTTCCGTCCTCCATGACCCACTCGTAATAGTCGTTGGAGGAAACCTGGCTCACGGCGGGTTCGCCGTAGCGCTCCGTTAAGGACTGCACGGTGTCGGAGAACTTCACCGCATTGTAGGTCGCGAGGAACACCTCCGCGTCGGTATATTTCTCCGCCGTCAGCGCGGGGATGGGCGTCGCCTGCGCTTCCGTCTCGGCCTGTTGGGCGGCATCTTCGACGTATCCGGACATCATTCCGGAATAGTCCATGCACCCGGACAGCGTCAGCGCGAGGACGGAGAGGACGAGGGCAAAAAGCAGCTTCTTTTTCATGGAATTGTTCTCCTTTATACGATTTCGTCCAGTTTCAGGATCGCGGCGGCATACAGCGGCATGGCGCGCAGCATGTCCGGGATGTACAGAAATTCGTCCGGCGCATGCGCACCGCCGTGCCCGGCGGGAAGGTCGTCCGGCCTGTGTTCGGAGCCGGGGAAACCCGGGCCGAACGTCAGCGCGTTTGTGAGCTCCTTGGAATAGGTGCCGCCGCCCATGGTGTACGGTGCATCGTCGCGCCCGGTCGCCTCGCGGTATACGTCCATGAGGCAGGTAACGCGCGGGTCGTCCTTGGGCATATAAAACGGCGCTTGCAAGGCAACGTCGATATTTGTGAGCGCATGCCCGGCACAGTATGCGTCAAACGCCGCCCGAATCTTCGGCAGCTCGCTCGCAATCGAAAGGCGCGAATCGATGGAGAAGAGCATCGTTCCCTCCTCGGGCTTTCGCACGATGCCCACGGTCATGGTGGTCTTTCCGCTTTCGGGGTCCTCGCAGGCGATGCCCAGTGCTGTGCCGTAGATATCGTTTGAAAGCGCCGCGAGCGTTTCAAACGCCTTTTGCGAGGATTCCGAAAGGAGCTTCGCGTCCGCGACCGCACGGGCAAGCGCATGGATCGCGCTCACGCCGTTTTCGGGGGATGCGGCGTGGGATGCTTTCCCCGTCGCTCGGACGCGCGTATTCCCGTTTTCTTCCGAAACCGAAACTCCCTCGCCCGAAATCCCGTCCTTCGCCTTTTCGTAGGGGATGCGGAGCAGGCACGAGCAGTTCGGCGGCACCATGTTCATCACCTCGCCGCCGGAGATGTCGCAGACATCGTCCCCGATTTTGACGGAGACGCGGCCGCGCAGCATGCCCTTTTGCGCGTAGTTGACGGGGAACGAGGCGTCCGGCACGAGGGAAACGACGGGCATCGGCACGTGCGCTCGGAAGTGCGCCATGTCCGCCATGCCGATCTCCTCGCTGCAGCCGAACACCGCGCGCACGCCGTGGCGCAGGGGAATGCCCCTGTCCTTAAAGTAGCGCATGCACGTCAGCGCGAGGGTACACGCGCTCTTGTTGTCCGAAACGCCGCGCCCGATGAGGAAATCGCCGTTTCGCGTCGCGCCGTAGGGCGGATAGATCCATTTGTCGCCCTCGGGCACCACGTCCAGATGCCCGAAGATGCCGATGGCATTTTCGGGATCGCCCCAGATCGCACTTCCGCAGTACCCGTCGTGGTTTTCGGTCTGAAAGCCGTATGCTTCTGCCTTTTGCAGCGCGCAGGCGAGCATTTTCGCGCAGTCCTCGCCGAACGGCGCGCCGTCCTTCGCCAAGTCGGGCCTCGAGACCGAGGGAATCCGCGCGAATTCCTGTAAATCCGCGATCATCTCCTCGGAATGCGCTTCGAGCCAGCTTGCCGCGTCGTCCAAAATTTGTCGTGTGGTCACCTGACTGCCTCCCCTTTTTGCCGCGAAAAAGCGGCGCAATATGTCGGCACATTCCTCCCGCAGCACGCCGCCGAAAGCCGGCACATAGCCCAGGAATGCGGGGTCCTCCGTGATGCGGTATACGCTGCCCGCGCAGCCGGCCTGTTCGTCGCGCGCACCGTAGACGAGTCGGTCCATGCCGCTTTGCAAAATCGCACCCGCGCACATGGGGCACGGCTCGAGCGTTACATACAGCGTTGCGCCGTCGAGCCTTCTCCTATCCAAAACCGCGGCGGCGCGCCGAATCGCGAGCATCTCCGCGTGCGCGGTCGGGTCGCGCGAAAACTCCCTTTCGTTGTGCGCCCGCGCGATGATTTCGCCGCGGTACGCCATTACCGCGCCCACGGGAACTTCGCCCGCCGCGAACGCCTTTTCCGCCTCGCAGAGCGCCTCCCGCATAAAGTCGATATCCGTCATGGGTTCCCCTTTACAGCACCTTTCTTCCCCAGGAGAAGACGCCCGCATAATACCCCGTCGTGAGCGTGGAAACGATCACCCTGCCCTTGCCGGAGGATGCGTGGATGAACTGCCCCTTGCCGAGATAGATGCCCACGTGGTCGCACAGATCCCCGTCGGACTTGTTCGTGTTGAAAAACACCAGATCGCCGCGCTGCAGCTGCTCCACCGTGAGCCGCACGGGCGCGTTGTAGCCCTGCGAATACGCGCTGTGCGCCAGCGATATGCCTACCTTGGAATAGGCGTACCGCGTGAAGCCCGAGCAGTCGTAGCTGTTGGGCCCCGTGGCACCGTATACATAGGGTCGCCCGAGCTTGTCCATCGCCGCCTCGATTACCGTTTCCGCTTTGCTGTCATCTCGCGGGGCGGGCGTTGGCGTGGGGGCGGGCTCCGGCGGTATCTCCTCTTCGAATGCGGTGGACAGGACGTAGCCCGTGCTCGATCCCTTTTTCACCTTGCACCAGTCGCCCCATTCGTCCAGAACCGTGACGGTTGTCCCCGCCTTTAAGGTGCCGAGCACCCTTGAAGATGTGGACGCGCTTTTATACACTTTGGTTTTCTTTTCGACCGCGCGCGCATAGGGAGACGCTGTGGGCGCAGGGGTTGGCGTTGGGGTTGGCGTGGGAGAAGGTGTTGGGTCCGCCGCAAACGCCGAAAGCAGGATGTAGCGGTATTTTCCGCCGCGCCTGATCTTGGCGAATTTGCCCTCGATTTCATAAACGCTCACGACGGTGCCCCTCTTCAGCGTCTCCGTAACCTTGCTCGATGTCGATTTGGAAGCGTATACCTTTGCGGTTTTCAAAACGGTCATCTTCACGGGCGCGGGCGCGGGGGTTGGGGTCGCGCTCGGGGCTTTCAGCGCGGATGCGGGGAGATAGCCCTGTACGCCGTCATACTGCGCCTTGTACCAGCTCTTGCTCTTGGCAAAAAGGTACACCGTGGAATTGGGCGGGATCGACTTCAGCCGCTTGGACGATTTGGATGCCGATCGATACAGCGCGCTCTCCTGCAGGGTCGTGCTTTTCTTCACCTTTGTAAGCGCAGACTTTGCCATGTAGAGCGTTTTGCCCTCGTATTGCACCTTGGCGATGCCGCCGCTCGTGGAGACGAGCGTGAGCACATCGCCCTTTTTCAGCGTATATACGACGCTCGATTTCTTGGATGCCTTTTCATACAGCTTTGCCTGCTTTTTCAGGATCGCCGTAGAGACCGCGAATGCCGTCTCTGCCAAAAGAAGCAGCAAAAGCAGCATCGCAAGGAGCTTTTTTTTCATATTACAATGCCCTCCTAAAAACAGGGCTATTGTATCACAAGTTTATTTCATTTGCAACAATTTTCATCAAAAAACGCCCCAAATCCCGACTTGGGGCGGGAAAAACGAGGCAATCCTGCCCCAAAGGTGCTACATCCAGTTTTTGAGCAGCGGCAAGTGCCCGTCCTGCTCCAAAAACGCGCGCTCCTCGATATGCCCGCGCCGCCGCATGCTTATCGTCTCCCCATCCGCCACGATGATGTGGTCGACGAGCGCGATGCCCACCTTCGGGAGGAGGCGCATCAGGCGAAGCGTGCTCTCGATATCCGCCGCCGAAGGGCGGGGCGTTCCGCTCGGATGGTTGTGCGACAGGACAACCGCGCGCGCATTGTGCCGCAGCGCGGTTTCCAATACGTTTCGTACGTACAGGGGCGTTTCGTCTACCGTGCCGACGGCGAGCGTCGCGCATTCTAAGAGCCTGCCTTTTTCGTCCAACAGCAGCATGCGGAAGATCTCGTAATGCTCCCCGAGGTACAGCTCCCTGAGGTATTCCTCCGCCTTGTCGCAGCTGTCGAGCAGTGAATTTTTTGACGATTTCTCCCTGTGCATATACCGCGCGATCTGCGGGATGAGCGAGAGCAGCAGCGCGGCATTTTCCGGCATATAGGGGATAAGCGCCTCGACCGCGCACTCGTACACGCTTTCGCAGGTGCCGTATTTGTCCTTGAGTGCGGCAGCTGCGCGCATGGCGGCATCTTGCGGCATGCAGCAGGACAAGAGCTGCGTCAGATCGTCCCGAGCCACGTCTTGGCGAGGCGCAGGATTTCCTCCCTCTCCTCCAGCCGCTGTGCGATGTACCATCCGTCAGACTCCTCGTCATATTGCAGTTTTACGGCGCACAAAACGTCGATTGCGTCGTCCGTGAGCGCGATCTCCAGCTCGATATCGTCGCCCGGTGCGACGATGTATTCGCCGTTTTCTATCTCCTCGCAATCCTCGCCGCGCGCGAGATGGTCGCGCAGCGCCCGCATCTTTGCCTTATCCAGCTTGATCAGCATTGCAATCCCCTCTCACAGGCGCTTTGCGCCGAATTCGTCCGCGACCTTTTGCAAGACATCCGAAATCTCCACGCCCGCCGCGCCGTGGTAAGCGGTGAGCGCAGCGCGCAGCGCCTCTTCGCCGTCCGCACGGAAGCACAGGGGCGTCTTCGTCATGAACTGGGCTTCGTTTACGGTTTCTTCCGCCTCCTCCGCAGACATTCCGCAAATGTCTATGAGCGCGGCAAGGTCGTCCTCTTCCAAGTCGTATAGGTCTTCTAAATCGGATATCTCGCAGAGGCCGTTTTTCGCATCCTCCAGCGATACGAAATTGCGCTGGGAGCAGATGCGAACCTTCCCGTCGAACGCGCTTTGCGGCGCGGCGCGGTCTACTGCGATGGTGTGCATCAGGCGGATGTGTTCGGGCGTCGTCCCGCAGCAGCCGCCGATCGCCGATGCGCCCGCCTCGAGGATGCGCTCCATTTCGGGCAGCATCATTTCGGGCGTATAGGGGTAGTGCGCATTGCCCTCCGCATCGGCTACGGGCAGCCCCGCATTGGGCTGCACGACCACGGGCAGGGGCGCGACGCAGCGCATTTGGGAAAGCGGTTCGAGCATATCCAAGGGGCCGCCCGAGCAGTTGATGCCCATCGCAAACGCGCCCGCTGCTTCAAGCGTAAGCGCGCAGCATTCGGGGGAACCGCCTGTGAGCGTCCGCCCGTTCTTTTCGAACGTGAACGAGGCGATGACTTCCAGCCCCGCGCGCTTTGCTGCGATGCACGCGGCGCGGCACTCCGCGATGTCCGTCTGCGTTTCGAGCAGCGCAAAATCCGCGCCGGCGGCTTTCCCCGCCTCGCAGACCTCCGCAAACGTTTCGAGCATCTCCTCAAAGGAGAGGGAGCCGACGGGCTCCATGAATTCGCCGGTGGAGCCGATATCGAGCGCGACATAGCCGTCCTCGCCCGCCGCCGCGCGCGCGTTCAAAACCGCCGCGCGGACGAGTTCTTGCACGCGGTGCGAAAGGTTGCTCTTTGCGAGCTTCACGCCGGAAACCCCAAGGGAATTTGTGATAATCACGTTGCACCCGGCATCCCTGTAGCTTTGGTGGATGCCGCGTATCACCTCGGGCTTTTCCACATTCAAAAGCTCGGGGCAGCGGCTTTTGTGACCCATCGAAGAAAGCAGCGCACCCATGCTGCCGTCAAACAGGGGGACAGATTGTTTCAGTGCTTCGGAAAAGGGGATACGCATGCTCTGACGCCTCGATTCTTTCGGTGTTTTCGCCCTCAATAATAACACATTTTGCACATCCGCGCAACGTTTTTTCCGAATAAGGGATTGCAAAATCTCGCGGAGTATGGTACGATCATACAGATTGAGGATATCATACCTATATTGTCAGGAGGACGTATTCTATGACCAGCACCATCGAGAAGCTCTCATCCAACCAAGTAAAGATCAATTTTGCTGTGGATGCGGCGCTGTTTGAAAAAGGCATCGACGCTGCGTACCGCAAGCTCGTGAAGAAAGTCAATATCCCCGGCTTCCGCAAGGGCAAGGCGCCGCGCAAGGTGATCGAGATGCAGTATGGCGGCAAGTCCGTGTTCTATGACGACGCGCTGAATGAGATCTTCCCGGAAGTGTATTCCGCCGCGATCGCGGAGCACAAGCTCGAGCCCGTCGATTCCCCGTCCCTCGTCTCTACCGATTTTAAGGACGACGGCTCGCTCGATTTTTCCATGACGGTTTACGTGAAGCCCGATGTGACGTTGGGCAAATATGTCGGCATCGAGCTCACCAAGGATGTCGAAGAGATCACCGAGGACGACGTGTCCGCCGAGATCGAGCGCGCGAGGGAGCGCGTTTCCCGCTTTGAAAACGTCGTCGACCGCCCCGCCAAATTGGACGACCGCGCCAACATCGACTACGCGGGCAGCGTGGACGGCGTCGCGTTCGAAGGCGGCACCGCCGAAAAGCAGGACTTGGTGCTCGGCAGCGGCAGCTTCATCCCCGGCTTTGAAGACCAGGTCGTCGACATGAACATCGGCGAAGAAAAGGATATCACTGTGACCTTCCCCGAGGAGTACCACGCGCCCGACCTCGCCGGAAAGGAAGCCGAGTTCCACGTAAAACTCCATTCCCTGCAGGAAAAGGAACTGCCCGCGCTCGACGATGCGTTCGCGCAGGACGTTTCCGACTGCGACACGCTCGAAGCGTACCGCGATCAGGTTCGCGAGCGCCTCGTGAAGAACGCCGAGGATGCGGCGGATGCGCGCTTTGAAAACCAGCTGCTCGAAATCCTCACCGAATCGAGCGAAGTGGACATCCCCGAGGCGATGATCGACGAGGAGATCGACGGCCAGATTCGCGATTTCGAAACCCGTATGCTCTATCAGGGGCTGAAAATGGCGGACTACCTGAAGTACACCGGCCAGACCGAAGAGCAGATGCGCGCGCAGATTCGCCCCGGCGCCGAAGACCGCGTGAAGACGCGCCTCGTGCTCGAAGCCGTCATCAAGGCGGAAAACGTCGAGCCGACGGATGAGGACATCGAAAACGAAATCGAAGAGTACGCAAAGTCCGCCGGGCAGGACGGAGATTCGTTCCGCAAGAACCTCTCCGACACCGGAAGGGCGTATCTGAAAGACATCGCGACCACCAAGAAGGCGATCCGCTTCCTGAAGGACAGCGCGGTAATCGTCGACCATATCGAAGACGACGATTCCGAAATCATCGTCGACGCGGAATAATGACGGAACGAAGCCAATATGAGGAGGTGCATCACGCATGAATTTGATTCCATACGTCGTTGAGCAAACCGGACGCGGGGAGCGTTCCTACGACATTTTCTCCAGACTCCTGAAGGACCGCATCGTGTTTTTGGGCGGCGAGGTGGACGACGATACCGCCAATCTCGTCGTGGCGCAGATGCTCTTT
>CAYFRC010000087.1:0-7941 GCA_964345325.1 uncultured Oscillospiraceae bacterium | reverse complement strand
CCGACCTTTCCGCCGCCGAGGCGGAGATCGCCGCCTTGGAGGCCGCGATCGCCGAAGCCGCCGCTGCGGATGAGGCGGAAGCTACCGAAATCGCAGAAGAAGCGCCCGCAGAGGACGCCGCAGAGGAAGCAACAGAAGAAACCGCTGAGGAAACGACGGAGGAATCCGCCGCACAGACCGACGAGGAGAAGTTGGCGGAGCTGAACGCGCAGAAAGCCACGCTCGAAGGCGAGATCGCAACCCTCGAAGCAGCATATAAGGACAAGCTCATGCCAAAGGCGCAGGAAGCGCTCGATTTGATCGCGGGCGGCACGAGCTTTGAGGATGTCATCGCGCAGTACGGCGAAGACCCCGGGATGCAGAACGAGCCCACCAAGACCATCGGCTATTACTTGTCCGCGAACTCTACGACGTGGGAGCAGGTGTTCACCGATACCGCGATGGCGCTGCAGAATGTAGGCGACGTTTCCGAGCCCGTGCTCGGCTCCAACGGCCTGCACATCATCAAGTACATTTCCGACGTCACGCCCGGCGCGGTCGATACAGAAGAACTCCGCACGACGGCAGCCGAAAACGCGCTGAAGACCGCGAAGGACGCTTCCTACGACGCGGCGGTCGAGCAGTGGGTCAAGGATGCGAACGTCAAGACCTATCTCAAACGGTTTAACTGATAGAATATTTTCTACGGACGGGCTGTCTCTTTCCGTTTTGAGACAGCCCGCCGTATATTCGGGAGGGAAAGCTATGTTTCGTTTCGACTTCAGATTGGACGACAGCGACTACCTTGCGTTTAATAGATACCATGTGGAGACATCGCCGGAGGGGAAAAAGGCTCTGCGCGTGCTTCGGCTTTATCTTCCCTTGCTCTTTTTTCTAATGGCTCTTGCATCGTATCTTATAATTAATAGAGGCTTTTGAAACTACAGTGACCATTCTCGTGGAGTTTATACTTGCTGCCCTCTTTTTCCTCATATTCGGGAAGCGATATTATTTCTTTTTTACCGGTAAATCCATAAAAAGGATGCGAAAAAGCGGAAAGATGCCATATCCATCCGAGGGCACTTTGACTTTCGATGACACGCATATCACCGTAACAACAGCCGAAGGAGAAAGCAGGCTGCTATATTCGGCGATCGAGAAAATCGGGGTGACGAAAAAAGCAATATTCGCGTATCAATCCGCCCTTCAGGCGATCATCATTCCCGCAGCCTGTTTCGCCGGCGAAGAGGAAAAACAGAAATTTCTTGACTTTCTCAAATCGAAGACGAACAAAGGATAAACAGTATGCAGATACGGCAGGTTAACGAAAACAAGAAGCAATTCCTCCCCCTGCTTTTGCTCGCGGACGAGCAGGAGGACATGATCGACCGCTATCTGGAGCGCGGCACCTTGTACGCCTTGGATGACGGCGGTATCAAGGCGGAATGCGTCGTTACGGACGAGGGAAATGGCGTTTTGGAAATCAAAAACATCGCCATATATCCCGAGTTTCAGGGGAAAGGCTACGGAAAGGCGCTGGTAGAATTTCTGGTGCGGACGTATCGGGACGCATATTCCGTTCTGCAGGTCGGAACGGGCGACAGCCCGCTGACGATTCCGTTCTACGAAAAATGCGGCTTCGTTCGGCATCATTCGGTCAAAAATTTCTTTACCGACCATTACGACCACCCGATCTACGAATGCGGAAAGCAGTTGGTAGATATGGTCTATCTGCAAAGGAAACTGTGAACCATATATGCGAGGAGGATGCGATGCGCTTACCCTTTTTAATCGTCGTCACGGGCGAGCCCGGCGCGGGCAAGACGACCTTTGCCGAAGCGCTGTCGCGCGAGGCGTGCCTGCCGCTGCTGAGCCGCGACCGCATCAAGGAAGGCTGCGTGCACACATGGGAGCAGTCGGCGTCGCAGCAGCCCGAAAACGCCAATCTGTCAGCTACAAACCTGTTCTTTGAGATCATTGGGCAAATGCTTGCGGGCGGCTGTTCGCTGGTTGCCGAAGCCGCATTCCAACACACGGTGTGGGAAAAATACCTGTCCCCGCTCATGGACAAGGCGCAAATCCGCATCTGTCTGTGCGCGCCTGAGCGCCGCGAACTCGCGCGGGCGCGGTTTCTGCGGCGCGCCCTCGCCGATACGCGCCGCATACGCTTTCACGGCACCCGAGGCGCGGCAGCGGCGCCTCTCACCCACTACGAGCCGCCACAACTGCCGGTGCCCACCTTCCGCATAGACACCACCGGCGAATACATCCCGTCGCTTTCCGCGCTGATTCCGCAGCTGTTGAAGGGATATGCGGAGGAAAATCGTATATGAAAAAACGCGTCGAAATACTCAATTCTTTCTATGGCGCCGTGTACGACGAGGATGTTCGCTTGGCAAAGAGTCGGCACGGGCAGCTCGAGTATCTGACTACCATGCACTACATCCACAAATTCCTCCCGATGACGGCGGATATTTTGGAAATCGGCGCGGGCACGGGGCGATATTCAATCGAGCTGGCAAAGCGGGGTTATCGGGTTACCGCCGTCGAGCTTACGGAGAAGAATTATCGCATCCTCCGGCAAAACAGCCGCGAATTGGATACCCTCACCGCCCTTCAAATGGATGCGGTCGACCTGAATGGATTGAAGGATGATGCGTTCGACCTGGTGCTCGTCCTCGGCCGCTATATCACCTCTACGAAACAAAAGACCAGTTGGCGGCGCTGAATGAGGCAATCCGCGTCACCAAGCCCGGCGGCATCATCATGACGGCTTTTTTGTCGGTGCACGCGATCATGTATACCAATTACCTGCAGGGAAACTGGCACGCCGGCATGGAAGAAAACTTTGCAGAAGCATACCGCGTGAAGCATTTTGAGGAGCAGCTCTTCACGGGCTTTGATATCGGGGAATTTGAAAGTCTGTTTGAAAACACCCACACCCGCAAAATCGCGACGGTCGCGACGGACGGCATCCTCGAACTCGCCGAGGGCAGGGAAGATTTTTCCATGTCGGACGACGAATTCGCATCCTATGCCGCGTACCACCTGCACCACTGCGAAAAGCGGGAGCTTTTGGGCTCTTCGAATCACCTGTTGTATATTTGCGAGAAACAGGCGCACAGAGCATAGGAGGAACGCATATGTTTCGAAGCAGAGAAATAGCCGAGGCTATCCTCTCGGAAGCCGAAAGCTGCAATCCCGGTCCGTGGGGAAATCACAGCAGAACCGCCGCGCACTGCGCCGAGAAAATCGCATCCCTGGCGGGGATGGATGCGGAGAAAGCGTATGTGTTGGGGCTTTTGCACGACATCGGGAGGGAATTCGGCAAGGGACACCTGCGGCACGTTTTCGACGGCTATACATATATGCTTTCCATGGGCTATGACGATGCGGCGCGCATTTGCCTGACGCATTCCTTCCACAACAAAAACCTCGATGAATACATCGGAAACCACGACACTTCGCCCAAGGAAACCGCGCTGATCCAAAGTGTGCTCCAAGCGGCGGATTTTGACGAATACGACAGGCTTATTCAGCTGTGCGATGCCTTGGCGGGCGCGGAGGGCGTGATGGATATCGTCGATAGAATGACCGATGTAAAGTCGCGCTACGGGTTCTACGACCCCGAAAAGTGGAACGCGAACCTTGCGCTGAAAGAGCATTTCGAAAAGAAAATCGGCATGGATTTGTTTGAGGCGGTCGATAAGGGCACCTTCACGCCCTGCTCCCTATAGTATATCACTGAGACGGACAAGACAATGAAGGGCGAATTTTGCCGATATTCCTCGCGCAACAATCAATATATCGGCAAAAGATGCCCTTTTCAAAGACAGATACCTGACCGATGCGATTTCCGATTTGTATGCCGTATGCAGTTCGCACAATGCATCCATCTGAGAAACGTCTATTTTATGATACTCCTTTGTCCCCTCCGTACTTTTCCATATACACAAACACCAATTCGTCGCGCACGGCTTTTTCATCAAATACCGCATATCCGTTTCTTTGGTATAGACGAATATTGTCTAAGCTTTTCGTGCTTGTGAACAGTTCGTATCTTTTTTCGGGAAAATGGTTTTCAATCTCATTCAAAAGCCTTGTTCCATATCCGCGACATCGATGATTCGGATGAACCATTAGTTTGCCGACGGAAACCGTTCCTTTATTCTCTTTTGCGCGTACCGAGCCTATGATGGCACCGTCATCCGATACCATCTTCAAAATGATGCCGCTCTTATATTCTTCAATTATCTCATTCAAGGTCTGCTTCAATGGCGGTATATCGTTCGTGCCAAACAATGCCGCCTCACTTTGATACGCAAGATACTGTAATCGTAAAATCTCTTTCAAATCACCATATTCCGCTTTCTTTACGCAAGGCACAAATCGTCACCTCCATAAATTCCGGTATATCGAACTGCCCATTATTCGATGCACGGCAAGGCATTCAGAAAACAAATCGCATTGCGTTCCGTGTGAAAACAGGATGCCCTTCATAAGTAAAACTTTTATGATGATCGTGTTCTCATCCCGCAAATCGGCATGCACGGTATCGATCCATCCGCCCCCTTTTTAGCCTCCGTTCAGTTTGACGGACGCAATCTCGCGCATCGGCCAAAAGGCGCATAGATGCAGCTTCGCGATGCTTGCAACGATAGGATGAAATGACCGCACCAACACTGGCAGCGCTGCACAAACCGCATCCGGCTCGTCGATCAGTACGGTTACATGAGGTATTCACGGGTACTTCCCGTTCACGCCCGTTTCGCAGGCATCGCGAAGGGAGACCAGCTCGGCGCTCTTTTCTACGGCTCCGAAAAGAACCTTGCCGCCTGCAAATACCCCGATATGGCTGATGTGTACCGGCATCGCCGAGAACTCCGACGCGGCTTTTCGCATCGTTTCGACCGCCGCCTGCTCCTTGTCGAGAGGAAACGTCGCCAGGCTAATGTGATATGGCAGCCCTTTCGTCTGCGTTCCGGTGAATCCCGCTTCCTTCAAGGCATTATACCATTCGGACATGTGCGCCTGTGTATCCTCGTCCAAATCCGCCATAAGCGTCAGAAATTGTTCCGCCATGCATTCTCCCCTCCAATTTCAGGAATAGGGCTCCGGTATGATTTTCTGCAGCTTTTCTCCGTATTCATCATCTCCATAGAGCAGGTACAGACCCTGCATTCCGTCAAAGAAGGTGTGGAGGCGACCGTCGAAGCCTTCCTGTTCGAGAATCTCGTTTACCCAATTGATGGCAGCATCGTTAAACCAGTCTCCATAAAAGCCCAGTACGCGCTCGAAGCGTTTCCCGTTCAGAACGAACGAAACGGTGGTATTTCCTATCGGCGGCAACACATCGGGTTGCGTCGGCTGCGCATTTTGCGTGTCTTCATCAAATTCTTCAATGGTTTCACAAATATCCGTAGGCTCAAACCCCGGGACAATGGATGCTACCCCTTGAAGAAAGAGGCTGTACATATTCTCAATATCATAAATCTCCGCATCGAATGCATATACATCCGATGAGGTTGGCGTCCATATGCCCGTATCATAATCATAGTTGCCGAAGCCGATATGCATCATTAACTCCGCAGTAAACCTCCACGGTCTCACCAAAATGCCCTGTTCGATTTCCTCCGCATACTGCTCCGCGAAAAAATCTTCTATGTCCTGAATACCCTGATCCGGTATCTCGATTCCCAGATCCCGCAGCGCAGCTATGATTTCCGTGTATGACATGGATGTTTCCCCCGCTTCTCCGAATAAAGCATCCTTAAGCCGTTCAAAAAGAGAGGTTCCGACCGCTGCGGCACTCCGTTCGGATGTGCCCTCGGCAACTCCGTTTATGGGTGTCACGCACAGAGAAAGGATCAGCAAAAGCAGCACATAGGCTCTGTATCTCGCCATGATTCTCATTGCCGCGCCTCCCCATGCGCTTCGTTTTTACAGCGGGGCAGGAAGCCTCCGTGCTGCCATTATTCACAACGCGCGCGCGAAAATCAACCGCAAATGCGGCGCCGCAATCGCCGCTATATAAACTTTTGGTGTAGAAGCAGGTTTTTTGGGTTTTATGGTGTATATAGTATGTGAAAGAGAAATGCGGAAAGGCAGGTGCGATATGGCGAAACTGACGGATGCGTGGATAGAAGAACTGCGCGCGCGGGTAGACATTGTGGATGTCGTTTCGGACTATGTCGCACTCAAACAGAAGGGGAGCCGGTACTGGGGGCTGTGTCCCTTTCACAGGGAGAAGACCCCTTCCTTCAGCGTCGATACCGAAAAGCAGATGTATTACTGCTACGGCTGCCACAAGGGCGGCGATATCATCCGCTTCATTCGCGACCAGGAGCGGATGGAGTTTATGGACGCGATAAAGCTGCTCGCCGAACGTGCGCATATGGATGTGCCCGAAGGGGATGCGACATCCAATTCCGAAAGCCGCGCCGCGCGCGAAAAAATGTTCGAGGCGAACGTCGCCGCCGCAAGGTTTTATCACGCGGCGATCTGGACGGAAGCGGGCGCGCAGGCGCTCACGTATCTGTACAGAAGGGGCTTGGACGATGCGGATATCAGGCGCTTTGGCCTCGGAAGCACGGCGGGCGGCTGGGAATCACTCACGGAGGCGCTGCTGGAGGAGGGCTTTTCGCAGGAAACGTTGGTCGGCGCGGGGCTCTCGAAGGTTTCTGCGGACGGACGATTGCGGGATATGTTTTTTGACCGCGCAATGTTTCCGATCATCAACCAACGGGGGCGCGTCGTCGGATTCGGCGGGCGCATGCTCGGCAAGGGCGAACCGAAATACCTCAATACGGCGGACACGCCGATCTTCAACAAGCGAAACGGGCTGTACGCCATGAACTTCGTGAAGAAGGAGCGTTCGCTCAAGCGCGCGATCCTCGTGGAAGGCTATATGGACGTGGTTTCGCTCCGAAGGCAGGGCGTCGAGGGGGTTTTTGCGACGCTCGGCACGGCGCTCACGCAGACACAGGCGAGACTGATCAAGCGGTATGCGCCGGAGGTGTGGGTCGCATACGACGGGGACGAGCCCGGGCAGGTCGCCATCGAACGCGCCGTGGGCATTTTGCAGGGGGAAAACGTGCCGTGTCGCGTGCTGCGCTTCCCCGAGGGGATGGATCCGGACGATTACATCTCCAAAAACGGCGCGGAAGCGTTCGCGAAGCTGGAACCTATCGAGGCAATCCGCTTTTTGTGCGAAAGGCAGAAGCGCGGCGTGGATATTTCCACGGAAGAGGGCAGGGAGCAATACGCCATCGCCTGCTGCGGAATTCTGAAGCGCGTGACGAGCCCCGTAGAGCTGGAGCGCCATGTGAAATGGCTCGCGATGGAGACTGGGTTTTCGCGGGATGTGCTGATGCGGCAGATCGAGCTTCCTTCAGGAGGCACAGAATCCGCACTGCGGCGCGACACCACAAGCATTGCGCGGCGTAAGCCGCCGGAGACGGAGTGCGAACGCGCCGAGAAAAAGCTCGTGATGCTTCTGGCGGAAAAGCTAATCTCGCCGAGCATATTGAAGCCGCAGGATTTTGAGACGAGGCTGTACGCCGACCTCGCGCGCATGCTGATCGAAGGGCTGACGGTGACATCGGCGCTCGACAAGGTGCCGGAGGAGGAGCGGGAACGCGCGGCGAGCGCGCTGTTTGACGAAGTGCCGCCGGAGGAAAAAAACGCGATGACGATGGCGGAGGATTGCCTGCGCTGCATCCGTCTATATCGCATGGATCGCTCGATACGCGAATTGGAAGAAGAAGCGAAATCTCTCTCGGGAGAGGCGCGGCGCAAGATACTGGAGAAAATCGCGCAGCTGCACACTGAGCAGGAGAAATTGAAAAAAAGCCGGAAGGAGTGGGTCGGTTGAGCTCCGCAAATACTGAGAATATCGCAAAGGCCAACGCAGCAACACAGGAGGGGGTGTTGAGGCGCGTGCGTGAGCTCGTGGAGACGGGC
>CAYFRC010000086.1:0-7967 GCA_964345325.1 uncultured Oscillospiraceae bacterium | reverse complement strand
ACCGCGACGATGACCGCAACGATGATCGCGACGACCGCGACGATGATCGCGATGACGACCGCGACGACGACCGCGATGATGATCGCGATGACGACCGCGACGATGATCGCGATGACGACCGCGACGATGATCGCGATGATGATGACGATGACGACGATGACGACCGCCGCGGCAGCCGTGATGACGACGATGACGATGATGATGACGACGACAAGGAGGAAAAGCGTAAGAGTACCAAGAAAAGCAGGAAACCAAGATCCAACGACGACGATGATGACGATGATGACGACGATGACGACTAATCCCCGTGCAGATACAGATACATGATTTTGCGCCTGCCTCGGTCTTCTCCGGGGCAGGCGATTTCTGTTTGTGCGAAAAAAGGCGGCAAAATAAAAAAGTTTTCTTCCTACCTCACTTTTTCGGGATCGGTTCCGTAATCCTATATCGTAAGGCAAAACAACCAAAACAAAGGAGGATGATTCTCAATGAAGAAGCTGCTCACTGTTCTTGCCTATACCCTGGTCCTCGCACTGTGTATCGGTGCCTGCCCCCTCAACGCCAAGGGCGATCAGATCCCTGCCCCGGCCGGCGTCATTCGGCTGTCCGTGAACCCCGAGATCGCCGTATCCTACGACGAATACGGCAACGTCACCGGCGTGGAAGGCTACAACGACGACGGCAGCGAGATTCTCGCCGACTTCACCGACTTCGAGGGCAAACCCTGCAAGATCGTGCTCGCCGAACTGGTGACCGCCATCGGCAAGGCCGGCTACTTCGTGGAAGAGGTCGAAGGCGAATACCGCCGCATCAAGCTCGAGATCGAGCCCGGCTCCGAGCTCCCCGACGACGATTTCCTCGAAGACATCGCCGAGGAAGTCCGCAAGGCATTGGACGAAAACGACTGGGATACCCCCATAGACTTCGGCGATGACGACGACTGGGATGACGACTGGGACGACGACCGCGACGACGATGATGACGATGACGACGATGATGACAGGGACGACGACAAGGATGACGACGACGATGACGACGATGACAAGGACGACGATGACAAGGACGACAACAAGGACGACAACAAGGACGACGATGACGATGATGACGACGATGACGACGATGACGACGACAAGCGCAAGCGCACCAAGAAGGACAGGAAGCGCAGAGACAGGGACGACGACGATGACGACGACGATGATGACGACGACGACTAATCGGTAAAACAATGGGGCAGTTGCAAATCCCTGCAACCGCCCCTGTTTTTCTGTTCGCAGCGTCTCAGTCGATTTTTACGACGGTATACCCCGCGCCCTCGACTGCCTTTTGGAGCATGTCGTTCGATACATCGGGCGATGCTGTCACGGTCGCCTTCTTGTCCTCGAGCGATATGTCCGCCTGTACGCCTTGGATGCCCTCCAGCGCGCCTTTGACGCGCGCAACGCAGTGCATGCACATCATTCCCTCGATTTGGATTTCCTTGGTCATGGTCTCTTTCATCTCCTTTTTTGGTTCGGTTATTTGATGATCGTCCTTCGCGCGTTCAAACCGCGTCAGGCGCAGCGCATTCGCCACCACGCACAGGCTCGAAAGGCTCATCGCAACGGAGCCGAGCATGGGGTTCAGCTTCAGCCCGATCAGCGGATAGAATACGCACGCCGCCACGGGAATGCCCAATACGTTGTAGAAAAACGCCCAAAACAGGTTCTCGCGGATGTTCTTCATGACCGCGCGGCTCAGACGAATGCTCGCCGCCACGCGCGACACGCCGCCCGACATCAACACCGCGTCCGCGCTGTCCACGGCAATGTCCGTGCCGCTCGCGACCGCCAGCCCCACGTCCGCGCGCTTGAGCGCGGGCGCGTCGTTGATTCCGTCGCCGACCATCGCGACCGTCATGCCCTTTTCCTGATACGAGCGAATCACGCGCTCCTTGTCCGCAGGGAGCGTCTCCGCGATCACGTCGTCCACGCCCAACAGATCACCCGCCCGCTTTGCGGAAAGCGCGTTATCGCCCGTGAGCAATACGGTTCTGATGCCCATGTCCTTCAGAGAGCGTATCGCATCCTTGCTGTCATCGCGCAATGTGTCCGCCGCAGCGAATACGCCGATCGTTTGTCCTTCCGTCGCGACGAACACGGTCGTCTTCCCCTCGCTCGCATATCGCTCCGCCGCCGTGCCATATTGTGCGAGATCGATTCCCTCGAGCAGCGCCCGATTTCCGCACAGCGCGCGCTTTCCGCCGACCGTGCCGGAAACGCCGCGCCCCGAAATCTCCCTGAAATCGCTCACCGTCTCCGCCGCCGCGCCTTTCTCCTCGGCGAATGCGACGAGCGCCTTGGAAAGCGGGTGTTCGGAGGCGTTTTCGAGCGACAGGGCGACGGCGAGCGCGGTCTTCTCGTCTTCCGCGACAAAATCCGTCACGCGAATCTCGCCCTTGGTGAGTGTACCCGTCTTATCCATCACGACGCAGTCGATCTTGTGCGCCTTTTCGAGCGCCTCCGCGTTTTTGAACAGCACGCCCATCTGCGCGGCCCTGCCTGTGCCTGCCATGATCGCAACAGGCGTCGCGAGCCCCAAGGCGCACGGGCAGGAGATGACCAGCACCGAGATGCCCGCGTTCAACGCAAATCCGACGCTCTCCCCGAGGATCAGCCAGACGATTGTCGCAATCAGCGCGATCGCCATCACGATCGGCACGAACACGCCCGCGATCCTGTCCGCAAGGCGGGCGATGGGCGCCTTGGAGGTGCCCGCCTCCTCGACCAAGCGGATGATTTCGGACAGCGTCGTGTCTTCCCCCACGCGCTCTACGGCGATTTTGAGGATGCCCGAAAGGTTGGTCGTCCCCTCCCTGACCGCGCTTCCGGCCGTCACATCAAACGGCATGCTCTCGCCCGTGAGTGCGCTCTGGTCGATCGCCGCGCTGCCCTCCTGTACCGTGCCGTCTGCAGGAATCGCGCCGCCCGGCCGTACGACGCAGATGTCGCCGACCTTGAGTTCCGCAATCGGGATCGTAATCTCCTCGCCCTCCCGCACGACCTGCGCGGTATCGGGCTTGAGGTGCGCAAGCGCGCGCAGCGCGTCGGCGGTGCGGTCTTTCGAGCGCGATTCGAGGAGCTTGCCCAGGGTAATCAGCGTTAAAATCATCGCGGCGGATTCAAAATAGAGATCGTGCTTCGCTGCCGCCGCCAAGTCGTACAGCCCGTGCCCCGAATAGTACGCGATCTCGTAGAGCTTCCATATGCCGTACACCATCGATGCGAAGGACCCCAGCGCGACCAGCGAATCCATATTCGGCGCGCGATGCATGAGCGCCTTAAAGCCCGAAACGAAGAACCTTTTGTTGATTAAAACAATCACCGCCGAAAGCAGAAACTGCGTCAGCGCAAACGCGACCTCGTTGCCCTCTCCCGCCAGAAACCTCGGCATCGGAAGCCCCATCATATGCCCCATGGACAGGTACATGAGGGGCAGTAACAGGCAGACAGAGGCGATCAGCCGCGCTTTGATTCCGCCGGACGCACTCTCCTCCTGCGGCTTTTCCGCCTTCGCGCGCTCGCCATAGGCGCTCGCGCCGTAGCCCGCATTCTCCACCGCGCGGAGGATATCCGCCTGCGCGGTCTTTTCGGGGTCGTATTGTACGCGCATGGTGTTTGTCAGCAGGCTGACCTTCACGTCCGATACGCCCTCCACCTTTTTTACGCCGCGCTCTACCGCGGTTTGGCATGCCGCACAGCTCATCCCCGTAACGGCAAATTTCTCATCCTTCATAATGGTTCCTCTCCGAATCAAATTCCCCCAGTGCGCAGCCGAGGGAATCCGTTTCCATGGTATATGGGTTACCTTCCGCTAACTGTAACCCGTGTAGATGATACACCATCCATGTTGTGTATCGTGTGTTCTTCTGTTTCGTTTGTGTCAAATCGCGGTGTATAAAAGCAGCAAAACCCGTCAAAGCGCGCGCAAATCGCATAGCGAAAGCGCGCCCTCCGACGGGTTGCCGTTTTTCCCGCTTTTTTGGATTTATCGCTCGCCGATCAGGCGGTACAGCGCCCATTCGGCGACATTTGTGGCGTGGTCGCCCACGCGCTCCAAATACTTGGCGACATAGGCGAGTTTGATCACCTGTTGCGGCTCAGCACCGCTCTTGACAAGGTCGCACAGATATCCGGTCATTTGTTCGAACCAATCGTCCATGCGCTCATCCCGCTCGATAACGCCGCGCGCCAGCGCCTCCTCCTGCTGCAGGTAGGCGTGCACGGCATCGTGCACCATGCCTGCGGCATAGCTTCCCATCTCCATGATAATGCCCGGTATGGCGATGGAGAGGGTGGCAAGTTCGGGCGCCATCAATTCGCAGATGTCCGCGGCCTGGTCGGCGATTCGCTCGATGTCGGTGATCATCTTCAGCACTGCGGTTACGAGCCGCAAATCCTTTGCGATGGGCTGCTGCAGCGCAATCAGCGATACGCACTCGTGCTCGATGCGGTTTTCCAGCGCATCCACGCGCTCGTCGTTTTTCACGACCTCCTGGGCAAGCGCCGCGTCGCGGTTTTTCAGCGCGGTCATCGCGCTGCGGAATTGATCCTCTGCCAGCGTGGCCATATCCGCCACGCGCACGTGCAGCTCATTCAGGCTGCGCTCAAAATGGGTTCGGCTCATTCTTTGTTTTCCTCCATTCCATTTCCCTCTCACGGATTTTTCCGACACGCACACTCGCTGCCCTTTATTCTTCTACAATGAGCAGGTGAAGCATGAATTCTGTCGAACCCGGGCTCGACGTGAGCTTCACGGTGCCGCTATACAGCCGCACGATATGCTTTACGATGCTCAGCCCGAGGCCGGTGCCCAATGTGGCGCGCGAATGGCTTTCGTCCGCCCGATAGAACCGCTCGAATACCCGCGCCTGTTTGTCCTTCGGGATGCCGATGCCGCTGTCCCAAACCGACAGGTGCAGCATATTGCCGCGCGCCCACGCGCTTACGACGACGCTCCCGCCGGGCACATTGTATTTGACGGCGTTGTCCACCAGGTTCGAGATCAGCTGCCTGATGCGTGCGTAGTTCGCGGATACGGTGATATCGCCCACGCCCTGCGCATCGATCTTTACGCCCTTGCCCTCGGCGATCTTGCCGGCGGCGCGAACAGCATTGCCCATGACCAGAATTACCGCCATGGTTTCGCCCACGGCGCGACCGATGCCGAATACGATCGCGGTGAATACGCCCGTCTTTGCCGCCGGCAGCATTACGCGATACGATGTGCCGGTCATGCTCTCGCCAAGCGCGAGCGATGCGTCCTTATACTCCTCCGGCACCGCCTTCAGCGACGTAGCCGATACGGAAATGATCGTCGGCAGGATCATCATCGCAAGGATGATGATGCCGGCGAGCAGGCTGTTGCCGCCGTAGCCGCCCGACCACCTGTCGATCGTCGGCACGATCAGCGCCAGCCCGAAAAAGCCGTATACGACGGACGGGATGGCTGCAAGCAGCTCGATCACGACCTGCGCGGCATCCGCAAGCCGCTTGGGCGCAAGCTGTGTCAGAAACAGCGCCGCAAGGATCGAGATCGGCGCACCGACAGCCACCGCGCCCAGCGTGACCAGAAGGGAGCTTACGATCATGGGCAAAATGCCGAACAGCTCTGCCGATGGCATCCATAATTCGCCAGAGATAAACTCCCAAACACCGATCTCGCGCAGCGCGGGCACACCCTTCATCAGAATGAACCACAGAATCAAACCCAGCGCGGCCACGGAAATGACCGCGCTGAGCAGGAACAGTGCTTCAATGATTTTTTGTGAAGTACGGTTCATGATTGCAGTTACCTCTTACCCGACGGTGATGTAGTGGTTTTCCGCCACAATCTTCTGGCCTTCTTCGCCCAGGATGAAGTCGATCAGCGCCTGCACGTCGGCGATCGGTTCGCCCTTGGTGACCACGATGAACGGGCGGGCGACGGGGTAGGTGTTGTTCTTGACGTTCTCGGGGGTCGCATCCACGTCGTCGATCTTCATCGCGACCAGGGTGTCGTCCACGCTGCCAAGGCTCAGGTAGCCGATGGCGCCCTTCTTGGTTGCCACGTTCTGCTTGACTTCGTCGTTGCCGCTGGCAATGATCGGGTACGCCAGGTCAACGAGGCTCAGCTTCTTGCCGTCCTTCTCGGTGGTCAGGGAGAGCAGTTCCTCAAATGCATCGCGGGTGCCGCTGCCGGCTTCGCTGGAGATGAGAACGATCGGGGCATCCTCGCCGCCGAGGTCCTTCCAGTTGGTGATCTCGCCCTTGAAGACCTGCGTCACCTGATCCTTGGTGAGCGCCTTCACGGGGTTTTCGGGGTTCACAACCACGGCGATGCCGTCCATGGCGATGGTGATCGGCTTAAGCTCGGCAAGTTCCTCTTCCTTCAGGTTGCGGGAGGACATGCCCAGGTTCGCGGTGCCTTCGATGGCGGCCTTGATGCCGGCGGAAGAGCCCGTGCCCTGTACTTCGCACTCGACAGTCTTGTCCGGGAACGCAGCAACCAGCTTCTCCATCAGCGGAGTGACGGAAGTGGAGCCTTGAATCGAGAGCTTGCCTTCGGCGAGCGCCGCGCCGGAAAGCAGCATCAGAGCCGCGAGAATCCTGCATACCCACTGCTTCATGTTGTACTACCTCGTTTCTATGTTTGGTACCGAGGTAAGTATACAAATTGTTTATGAGGTCCTGATACGGCCTCTGGAAATCTTCGGTTAAATGCGCTCCGGCGAAACGATGCCGTCCTTTCCCAATTCGGCATTTGCTTTTTTCGATGCTTTGCCCCGATTTAGCGCACAAAAAAACCCGTATACGGGCGAAAAGCCTTGGTATACGGGCATTTGTACGGGTAGGTTGTTATCTCTTCGAGAACTGGGGCGCGCGGCGGGCGGCTTTGAGGCCGTACTTTTTACGCTCCTTCATGCGCGGGTCGCGCGTGAGGAAGCCCGCCTTCTTGATGGCGTCCTTCAGATCCTGATCCGCCTTGACGAGGGCGCGGGAGATTCCGTGCCTCGCGGCACCGGCCTGGCCGGTGTAGCCGCCGCCGGTGACGGTGATTACGACGTCGAAACGGCCGAGCGTATCGGTCAGCGTCAGCGGAGCGCGCACGATGGTCTTGAGCGTCTCAAGGCCAAAGTACTCCTCGATGTCGCGCTTGTTGATGGTGATACGGCCTTCGCCGGGGAGCAGACGCACGCGAGCGATCGCCTTTTTTCTCCTGCCAACGGCACTGTAGCAAACCTCAGACATGTTTCTTCCTCCTCCCTTTATTTGACCTCGAGCACTTCGGGCTGCTGTGCAGCATGCTCGTGCTCAGGTCCGGCGTATACGTGCAGCTTTTTAATCATCTTGTAGCCGAGCGGGCCCTTCGGGAGCATGCCCCGAACCGCTTCGCGGAACATGAAGATCGGCTTGGTCTCCAGCATTTTGCGGGCCGTGGTCTTCTTGAGGCCGCCCGGATAGCCGGTGTGATGATAGTAAATCTTCTGATCGAGCTTCTTGCCCGTCAGGCGGACCTTGTCCGCATTGATGATGATGACGTAATCGCCCGTATCCACATGGGGCGTGAACGTGGGCTTATGCTTACCGCGGAGAATCGTGGCGACCTGCGTCGCAAGGCGACCCAGCACCATGTCTTCCGCGTCGATAACGTACCATTTCCGTTCCACGGTGCTTGCTTTGGCGATATAACTGCTCACCGGAATACCCTCCCCTGTCATTGGTTCAAACTTCGCGCATTCCGCGAGGTCAGGCGCGGCATGCCATATTCGATGGATTCGGGGCTAGTGATTCCATCGAGCTCCGATAAGTATATCGCATCTACCCACGCCCCGTCAAGAAAGAAATGATTAAGTTTCGCGTCAATCGATGCACAGTACGAACGGTACGCCCTCTATACAGGTGACCTCTTCCGTGCAGATGCTCCGCGCGTTCACCTGCGGCGGGAGCGAC
>CAYFRC010000085.1:3323-7975 GCA_964345325.1 uncultured Oscillospiraceae bacterium | reverse complement strand
CGAATTGACGGAGATGTTGGAGCACCCCGAAAGCCGCGCGCTGTATCTGTTCCCGACCAAGGCGCTCTCGGGGGATCAGGTGTCGGAGCTGTACTCCATGATTACGGAGCTCAATGCGGACATCAAGGCGTTCACCTATGACGGCGACACGCCCGCCGCGGCGCGCACGGCGATCCGACAGGCGGGGCACGTCGTCGTGACGAACCCGGACATGCTGCACAGCGGCATCCTGCCGCACCATACGCGCTGGGTGAAGCTGTTTGAAAACCTGAAATACATCGTGATCGACGAGATTCACGCCTATCGCGGCGTGTTCGGAAGCAATCTGGCGAATGTGCTCAGGCGGCTTATGCGCATTTGCGCGTTTTACGGCTCGCATCCCGTTTTCATATGCCCCTCCGCGACGATCCAAAACCCGGAGGAGTTCGCCTCCGCGCTGATCGAGAGACCCGTCGTCTTGATAGACGATAACGGCGCGCCGTCCGGCAAAAAGCAGGTGGTGTTCTACAATCCGCCCGTCGTCAACGAACAGCTCGGCATCCGCGAGAGCGCGCAGGGCGAGGCGCTGAAGATCGTTACCGAACTTGTCAAAAACGGAATTCAGACCATTGTGTTCGCGCGGTCGCGGCTCGTGGTGGAGGTGCTCGTGAACCACCTAAAGCGCCTCGTCGCCGATCTGCTTGGCGAGGCGGGGCGCGTGCGCGGCTATCGGGGAGGGTACCTTCCGAGCGAGCGGCGCGACATCGAAAAGAAGCTGCGCGCGGGCGAGATCGCGTGCGTCGTCTCCACGAACGCGCTGGAACTGGGCATCGACATCGGGCAGTTGGAGGCGTGCGTGCTGGTCGGCTATCCCGGAACGATTGCCTCCACATGGCAACAGGCGGGCAGAGCCGGCAGGCGCAACAGCGAATCGCTTTTGATCGTCGTCGCATCGAGCAGCCCGCTCGACCAGTACATCGCGACACACCCAGACTATTTCTTCGGCAAGTCGCCGGAGCGCGCGCTCATCAACGCGGACAATCTGTATATCTTAATCAACCACATCAAGTGCGCTGCCTATGAGCTTCCGTTTCGTGAGGGGGAGATGTTCGGCAAGTGCGCCTCCACCGGCGAAATTTTGGAATACCTCGCGGAAGAGAACATTCTGCGCAAGGTGGGGGAGCGCTACCACTGGATGGCGGAGGAGTTCCCGCAGGCGGGCATATCCCTGCGCAGCGCGGCGGACCAGAATTTTGTGATCGTAGATATCTCGGACGCGAAGGCGCGCAGGGTCATCGGCGAGATGGACAGGTTCACCGTGCCGATGCTGCTGCACAAATTCGCCATTTACATGCATGAGGGCAGGCAGTATCAGGTGGAAGAACTCGATTTCGACGACAAAAAGGCGTATGTGCGGCGCGTGGACGTGGACTATTACACGGATGCGAACCTCGTTACGAGCCTGAAGGTGCTCGCGGACGACGACGAAAAGCAGGCGGGGCTGCTCGAAAAGCACAGGGGCGATGTGCTCGTCAGCAGCATCGTGACGCTTTTTAAGAAGATGAAGCTGGAAACGCAGGAAAACCTCGGCTGGGGGCCCGTGACGCTGCCGGAGCTTGAGATGCAGACGAGCGCGTGCTGGTGGATCTTGCCTGACGGCTTGGAGCAGAAATACGGAAAAGACGTCGCGCAGAGCGCGATGCTGGGGCTTGCGAACATCCTGCGCGACATCGTGCCTGCGTATCTGATGTGCGCGCGCGGCGATATCCACATCCTCTATCGCGTGAAGGACGATTTTACGCGCCGCAGCACCTTGTACCTGCACGACGCGATCCCCGGCGGGCTCGGGCTTTCGGAAAAGGTATACGAAATGGATATGGAGCTGTTCCGCCAGGCGCTTTCCATGGCAAAGGGCTGCAAATGCAAAGCCGGCTGCCCGTCCTGCGTGGGAGCGGGAGCCGGCGCGGAAGCAAAAAACGCACTGATCGAGATTTTGGAATCGTTTACCGCATAAAGCGCAGGATCGCTTCGGCGCGGTTTTCGATGGAGAGCGATTGCGCCTTCAGCAATGCGCCTTCCGCGAGGCGCTGCCTGAGGGCGTCGTCTTTTTGGAGAAGCGAGATGGCGCGGGCGACGGCGGATGCGTCCTTGGGGTCGATGCGGATGGAGTTCGTCTCGTCCAGCAGCCCGTCGTTAAACGGCGCATTGGTCGAGACGACAGGGAGGCCGCACGCCATAGCCTCGATGATTGCATTACAGCACCCTTCCGCGAGCGTCGGCAGGGCGAAAATGTCCGCCGCGCACAATACGGAGGGGATTTCTTTGTGATCCAGCCGCCCTTCAAAGGCGATGTGTTTGCACGAGGGCTTTTGCTCCTCGCCGTAGCCGATGAAAAGCCCCGATGCACCCTCTACCATGTCTATCGCGTCGCACAGGACGCGCACACCCTTTCGCTCGATGAAGCTGCCCACAAAACCCACGACAAATGCATCCTGCGGGATGCCGAGTTTTTTTCGCGCATCTTTGCGGCTCATCGGGCGGAAGACGGAAGTATCCACGCCGTTGGGGAACACGTGTGCCTTGGCGGGGGCGGCGAGAAGCCCCTCGTCTATGAGCATTTGGCGGTTCGCCTCCGATACGCAGACGATGCCCTGAAGGTCTGAAACCCTATCCCGCATATAGCCCTTGTCTATGAAGGAAAACAGCGACGGGTTGCTCTCTCCGAACGCGAGGAACGCGGGAATGCCGGTCTCCTTGGAAATTTCGGACGCCGCAAGCCCCGCAGGGAACAGAAAGTGCGAGTACAGCGCATCGGGCTTTTCGGGAAGCGATAAGACGGCCCGTTTCGCGGCGCGCTTGAAGGAGGAGAGGGTCATCCTGCTCTTTCCCGTGCTTAGAAAAACGGGGCGTAAAATCGTCACCGTGCCGCCGGCGACGTCGCGCACCTCCCTGAATGGGGCGGGCGGCATCCGTTTGAGTGCCCTTTTGATGCGGCAGGTCGGCACGATCACCGTACAGGAAGTGCCGAGCTTCACAAATTCGTTTACCAACTGCTCCAAAAACGTATAGGACGGCTCATTTGGCATGGGATATCTCAAGGACAAAATCGCCACAGATTGTTTGCGCATGGTTTTCTTCCTCCAAGTAGGTTATTCTTCCGTTGGGAGCGTGCCCTGCGGTAGATAGGCGTCCGTCTCCTTCGGCATGCCTTTTTTCACGAGGCGCCTTTCCGTATACGCCTTCACGAACGCGTAGACCAGCCCCATGATCGGGATGCTGAACAAAATGCCCACGACGCCCCACACGCCGCTCCCCAAAATGATTGCGAGCAGAACCCAAAATGGCGATATGCCGATGGAGTTTCCGAGGATGCGCGGGCTGATTACGTTGCCTTCGATCTGCTGCATCACGAGCAGGAACAGCAAAAACCACAGCGCGTGCATCGGGTTGACTACGAGCAATATCAGACAGCCGATGCCGCCGCCGATGATCGGCCCGAAATAGGGGAGGACGTTCGTCACGCAGATGATGACGGAGATCAGCAGCGCGTAATCGAACCGCACAATCAACATGAAGACATAGCACAATGCGCCCACAATCAGAGATACGAGGATGATTCCAACGATGTATTTGGAAAAGATGGTGTATGTCTTGCGCGTCCAGAAAACCATTCGCTCGGCGGCCTCTCGCGGGAAGAGGGCGCAGGCGATTTTCTTGCTCTGGGCACACAGTTTCTCGCTGTATAAAACCATGTACACACTGAATGCCATTGCGATGAAGAACTGCGCAACGCCGTTTCCGATGCCGGTCGAGATCGAGACGATGCTCGCAAGTGCCTTTCCGGAATACTCGAGGAGCTTGGATATCATGCTCTCCCACGTGAGGAGAAAGCCCGAAAGGTCTATGCCGAACACGTTTAGCGACTTGAACAACTCCTCCACGACGCCCGAATTGTTCTGTATGTAGCGCGTCACCTTCACGGAGAGAGAAACGATGGAGGAAATGAGCTGCGGCACGATGATGAAAATGCACCCGACAACGAGCCCCAAGAGCATCAGATAGGTGATAAACGTCGCAGCCGTGCGGCACAACCGCGCGCGGTTTTTCTTGCGGCAGAACAGGAACCGAAGTAAGCGCTCTATGCCCTTGATGACGGGGGAAATGAGCATCGCGAACACGAGTCCCAGTAAAAGCGGCAAGAGGATATTGAATCCCGTCGTGATGATGGTGATTACGTCGCTTATGCGGAACAACATCGCCGCGAAGAGGATCGCACAGCACAGCACGATGAGTAGCGCGACGGAACTTTTTCGCGTTTCCGTTTCAAACAGTTTCATAGAAATAACCTCCGTCAGTGGTTGAATTGTGCGTTGTCAAAGGTGATGACCGTATAATAGCTTCTCTCTTCTTTCTGTATCTTTTCGTCGAGCGTCGCCTTAACGGCGCGCTCTTTTCCGCGAAGCGCATCGGGCAGCACCATGTCAAAGACCAGCTTGTCGTGCTCCGCGCCGCGCACCATGCGGAAATCGTGAATGGTGATGGATTCGTCGATCTCGCGCGCTCTGTCTAAAACGAAATCGCGCATGCGGTTGAGTTCCTCGTCGTCCGTCACGATCGGGTCGTAATGTACCGTCATGTGGAGTCGGTGTTTTTCCATGAACATCTGCTCCAGG
>CAYFRC010000085.1:0-3231 GCA_964345325.1 uncultured Oscillospiraceae bacterium | reverse complement strand
TTTTGAGCACGTCCTCCTTCGCGTCGACCTCGATGTGCGCGGAGGCGAAGCGCTGTCCCGGGCCGTAGTCGTGCACCATGAGATCGTGCAGCCCAAGGATATGCGGATCAAAGGAAAGCGCCTCCCGCTCGATTTCGCGGACGAGTTCCCTGTCGGCATTTTGCCCTAACAGGGGGCTAATGGTGTCCTTCGCGATGCCGTATCCGCTGTAGAGGATGAAGATCGCCACGCAAAGCCCCATCGCGCCGTCGAGCTGAAGCCCCGTTACCTTTGAAAGGATCGCACTCAGGAGAACCGCAGATGTCGAAAGTACGTCGTTTCTGCTGTCCGACGCGGCTGCACGCAAGGCATCGCTTTCGATCGCGTCTGCGACGGAACCGTAAAAGCGCATCATCCACAGCTTGACCAAAATGGAAGCTATGAGCGTTGCGACCAGCCAAGCGGAAAAGAGCACCTCCGTGGGATGCAGAAGCTTTTCAATGCTCGATTTTGCAAGCGTTACGCCGATTATGAGAATCAACATCGCGACGGACAGCCCCGCCAGGTATTCGTACCGCGCATGCCCGAAGGGATGCTCCGGGTCGGCGGGCTTTCTGGAGAGCAGGAAGCCGCCGAGCGTCGCGATGGAGGAGGAAGCGTCGGAAAGGTTGTTGATAGCGTCCGCAGTGATGGACACCGAGCCGGACAACAGACCGACGACGGTTTTTCCTATACAGAGAAGCAGGTTGCACACGATCCCCACGGCGCCCGACAGCGTGCCATAGCGCGCGCGCACGGCGGGATCGGAGGGATTCTCTGCGTCTTTGACGAAGCGCTTGACGAGAAGTTGCGTCATCATATCTTTCAGTAGCGGTGCCCGATGAAGGCTGGCTTGCGCACGAAGGTCTCAGACAGTGCATCTCTGTTTCCGTAAAGCGTCACATCGCTTCGATAGAGGAGGCCTTCGAGATTTACGGCACCCGCAAGAAGCTGTGAAAGCGCGCCTATGGAAAGCTCCATATCGCACGGCACATCCGCAACGGACACCGCATCGCCCTCCACGAGGAAGGTGTTGTTGTTTTCTTTGATATACGAATCGCTCACGCGAAGCGCAAAGCGGACGCCGCGCGGCTTTTTGATCGCGGAAAGCGCCTTTTCTACGTTTATAATGCGCACCATGTATTTCTGCGCTGCGGTTTTCGACACGGCAAAGGGGTCGTCCACAAAGTGGTGCAGTTCGACATCCTCTGGCAGTTCAATGGAAACCTTCGCGTAATCCGCAGTGAACCTGCCGAGGAACCCGAGCAGGTTGTAAAAGCCTTTGACAGAGCTCCACGCGTAGTCAGTCACGCGCAGCGTGTTGTTGTCCGCGGAATAGGCGACATAGGCTTCCTGCAAAAGGTAGCGATACGTCTGCGTGGTGCGGTAGTCCCCGTTGATATGGCGCTTTGTCATATCGTCGTTTCTAAGCTCTGTGAGCATGTATTTTTTTGCGAAGGCGTTGTAGATATCCGTGAACGCCGATACGCTTTCACCCTCGCGCCAGATGCGGATTTGCCCCTCTGCGCGATGTTTTTTGAGGCACAGGGGTGCAAATTCGTAGCGGTAGAGGCAGCATACCGTCTCATAGCCAAACTTGCGGTAGAATGCATGGCGGAACGGGTAGAGTGCGGAGAGCACCTCGCCGTTATGATAGGCGTAGGGGAGCACCGCTTCAAAAATCTCCCGTATCGCGCCCGCGTCGCGATATTCGGGCAGCGTTGCAACGCCGCCGATGCCGCCGGTCTCAACGGGGGTGCCGTCCAAAAAGCACGGAAAGCGGTTGTTGACTGCAACGCCCATGAGTGCGCCGTCCTCCGCAAACGCGCCCCATTGCTCCCTTGTCTCCGTTGCGGCATCCTCTCGCTCTTTTTCGAGATCGCCGCGATTATAATGAAACGCGACCGACATGATATTGCCCGCTTCAAACCGTTCTTCGGGCGTGAGCAGCTGCCTTACGATCATGCGAAAGTCTCCTTTTTCTTACGTTTTTCGCGGAACGCGGGCAGCGCCAATCGACCCTGCTCCGTTACGGGTTTGATCCACTTGCCGCTATACAAATGCACTTGCATCAGTACGAACCGCACGGGTTCATCGATATAGCAGCACAGGAACACGATGAGAAACGGCGCATTGAACACGCGCCACGCCGTAAACAGGCACGGCACGACCATGATGTACATGAAAGCAATCTCCAAAATCGTGCCGTATGCAGCGTCGCCCGCAGCGCGATAGGTGTCGTTTTGCATCCAGTTGCACATGCGGATCACGGCAACCACACAGTATACCGAAAGCATCTGCCTGCATATCGCAAAGGATTCGCCGGAAAGGCTCATTTTGCGAAGAAGCGGCGCGTGCATCGATAAGAGCAAGAGGCACAATACGAGGATGGTCGCGCCGCACAGGTACACCAGCCGCTTTGCGCGCTCGTAGGCGGTATCGAGTTCGCCGGCGCCGACGGGCTTTCCGACGAGAACGCTCGCCGCGTTGGTGAAGCCGCTGAAGAGCGAAATGACAAAGCCCTCGAGCGTTCTGAATACCGCAATCGCGGCGATGGCGCTCTCGGATTGGCGGCCGAGCACGATGTTGGTGATCATAAAGCCTGTGCCGATCAACACTTCGTTGCAAATGATCGGGAAGCAGCGCGATAAATACAGCTTCAGATACTCTGCATCCCATTTGAAATGCCGCGCGAAATGAAACAGATACGGATATCCCTTCGCCTTCGCCAAAACGAGTATAACCGCCGCGTTGACGACCGCCGCGCATACGGTCGCGAGCGCCGCGCCCTCAACGCCCATGGCGGGGAAGCCGAAATGCCCCTCGATAAGGCAATAATTGAGCCCGACGTTCGTCAGCACGGAGCATATCGATGCGATGAGCGGAATCTTCACGCGCTCCGTAGAGCGCAAAAGTGCGCTCATCCCCACGGTATATACCGTCAGCGGGTAGGAAAAGCCCACGATGCGCAGATACGACACGCCGATCCTTTGGAAAGACTCCTTGTCGGTATACATGCGCATGACCTTCTCCGGCGCAAAAATCGCGAACCCCGCGAACAGGCAGGCGACGGTCATCAGGAAAAGCGTCGTAACGCCATAGGTGCGGTATATGCCGTCATCGTCCTTTGCGCCCCAATACTGGCCGTAAAACAACATGCCGCCACCGACAAATCCCCAGTATCCGGCGAACAGAAGCGACGAGAACTGCGTG
>CAYFRC010000084.1:0-7979 GCA_964345325.1 uncultured Oscillospiraceae bacterium | reverse complement strand
GGCGTCCACCAGTGATACTGGAATTCGCAGTGAATTTTTTGGCGATGAAATCGAGCGCATTTCCGAGATCGACACCGTGACGGGCGGTGGGCAGCGCTACCTGAAACACGCGATGCTGTTTCCCGCGTCGCACTACGTCACATCCCGCGAGCACCTCGAGCGGGCACTTGCGCAGATCGAAAGCGACATGAACGAGTGCGTCGCACAGTTTGAGGAGAACGGACATCTTTTGGAAGCGCAGCGGCTTTCGCAGCGGACGCTGTACGACATCGAGATGATGCGGGAGATCGGCTACTGTTCCGGCATCGAGAACTATTCCCGCTATTTCGACGGACGGCAGCCGGACGATGCGCCCTTTACGCTGCTCGACTATTTTCCCAAGGACTTTCTCGTCTTCATCGACGAGGCACACGTCACCATTCCGCAGATTCGCGCCATGTACAACGGCGACTATGCGCGAAAGCATTCGCTGGTCGATTTCGGCTTTCGCCTGCCCTCCGCGTACGACAACAGGCCGCTCAAGTTCTATGAGTTTGAGAACCGCGTCGGGCAAACGATCTACGTCTCCGCGACGCCGGGCCCCTACGAGACGGAGCGCGCGGAGCAGGTGGTGGAGCAGATCATCCGCCCCACGGGGCTGATCGACCCCGAAATCGTGGTGCGCCCTGCGGAGCATCAGGTGGACGACCTCTTGGGCGAAATCCGCGCCTGCGCGGATGCCGGAAAGCGCGTGCTCGTGACGACGCTCACCAAGCGCATGGCGGAGAGCCTGACGAGCTACCTGCGCGAGATGGATGTGAAGGTGGAATACCTCCACTCGGACGTGGAGACGCTCGACAGGATTCGGCTCATCCGCTCGCTGCGGCTGGGCGAATACGATGTATTGGTCGGCATCAACCTCCTGCGCGAGGGGCTGGACCTCCCCGAAGTTTCCCTCGTGGCGATTTTGGACGCGGATAAGGAGGGCTTCTTGCGCAGCGAAACGAGCCTGATTCAGACAATCGGGCGCGCCGCGCGAAACGTGGACGGGCGCGTCATCATGTATGCGAACGAGATTACCGGCTCCATGCGCCGCGCCATCGACGAAACGAACCGCCGTCGTGCGCTCCAGCAGGCGTATAACGAGGAAAACGGCATCGAGCCCGAAAGCGTGCGCTCCGCCGTGAGGGAATTGTTGGCCGTTTCACGGGAGCCCGGCGCGGATGCGGGGATCGCGGACGAAGAGGAGCGCCGAATGGCCATTGCGCATCTGGAGGAGCAGATGCTGCAAGCTGCGGGCGAGCTCGATTTCGAACGCGCCGCGAAACTGCGCGACCGAATGCTCGCGCTGCGCGGCGAAAAGACCGCCGCACCCGGCGCATCGACGCCCCCAAGGCGCAAGCCTTCCATGAAGCGACGGAAAAAGTAAACCGATATAGAAAGGCGGGAGAGAAATGATTTTTCGGAAGTGTGCAGGCGGCATCGTATTTTGGGAAGAGAAGGTGTTTCTCCTGAAGAACGACAAGGAGGAATGGGTTCTGCCCAAGGGCGCGATTCGCGAGAAGCAGGATGCAGAACAGGTGGCGCTCGACCGCGTGTTTCGCGAGGCGGGGCTGAAGCCCGTGCTCCTTGCGCCCGCCGGGGAGACGGATTACGAGTTCTATTCCGTCACGCGCAAGCAGCCCGTGCGCAACAGCATCACGTGGTTCGTCATGCGGGCGGAGGACGGCTCCTATCGCATCGCATTTGAGCAGGGCTTTCGCGACGGGGACTATTACCCGATCGAACAGGCGTTGGAGCTCGTTACGTACACGCAAGACAAACACCTCGTGCGCGCAGCGTACGAAAAATACCTGGAAGTCCGCTGAATAATACATTTTACACAGGTTTGATTGTTTTATGATAATGCATTTTCCTTTCGATCCCGTATACTAATGTCGTATGCGCCGGAAAGCGCGAATTCTAACCGGCGCAGCGAAGGGAGCAGGATTGCATGGATCTGTTTTCGGTATTGAATCTGATCGGGGGGCTGAGCCTCTTTCTGTTCGGAATGAGCATCATGGGGCAGGCGCTGGAAAAGCGCGCGGGCGGAAAGCTTCGCACGCTCCTTGAGAGAATGACGGGGAGCAAGACCGCCGGATTTCTCACAGGTTTGGGTGTAACGGCCATTATCCAGAGTTCTTCGGTGACGACGGTCATGGTCGTCGGCTTTGTAAACTCCGGCCTGCTCGCGTTAAAGCAGGCGATCAACGTCATCATGGGTGCAAACGTCGGAACGACCGTTACGGCGTGGCTTTTGAGCCTTAGCGGCATCAGCGGCGACGCGCTATGGTTGAAAAAGGATACCGGCATGATCCTTCTGGGCTTTGCGACACTCATGTTCGGCATGGAGACCATGAGCAGCTCCGTGTCCGGGTTGAAAGACGTTCCCGGCTTTCAAAAGCTGTTCCTCCTGTTTACAAACCCGATCTTGGGCGTCCTCACAGGCGCCGTGATCACGGGGATCATCCAATCCAGCTCCGCTTCCGTAGGTATCCTGCAGGCACTCGCGACGACGGGGCAAGTCACCTACGGCGCGGTGATTCCGATCATCATGGGGCAGAACATCGGCACCTGTGTGACGGCGCTGATCTCTTCCGTCGGTGCAAACAAAAACGCAAAGCGCGCCGCCGTCGTACACCTTTTGTTCAACATGATCGGAACACTCGTCTGGCTTAGCGTGTTCTATATCGTGCGCGCGCTGTTTCAGCCGGCGCTCTTGAATCAGCCGGCAAGCATGTTTGGCATCGCGATCGCGCACTCCGTATTCAACGTTTTGTGTACCATTCTCCTTCTTCCGTTTTCGGAGTTCCTCGAAAAATTGGCGCTTCGGATCGTTCCCGACAAAGACGGCGCAGAGCGCGCGCAGCCCATTTTGGACGAGCGTCTGCTTGCGACGCCTCCGCTTGCGCTCGGGCGCTGCCACGATTTGGTGACGACCATGGCGGAGGATGCGCGGGATGCGCTGCTCTTAAGCCTCGAGCAGCTGTATTCCTACAACCCCGCAGATGCATGGAAGATTCGGGAGATCGAGGATATAACAGACAAGTATGAGGACGAAATCGGCTCGTATCTGATTAAACTCAGCGCCAAGCCGCTGAACGAATCGGACAGCGGGGATACGACGGCGCTTCTCAAGTACATCGGCGATTTTGAACGCATCGCCGACCACGCGGTGGGAATCTTGGAATCCGCAGAGGAAATGCAGGTAAAGGGCGTCAAGTTCTCGCAGGAGGCGGAGTCTGACCTCGCCATCCTTCGCAAAGCCGTCGAGGAAATTATGCGGCTGGCGCTTGATGCGTATAGGAACAACGACCCCGTCGTAGCGGTTCGCGTGGAACCGCTGGAGGAGGTCATCGACAGCCTGAAGGAGCAGATGCGCACGCGGCACATCCTGCGCATGAAAAAAGAAGCGTGCAGCATCGAGGCGGGCTTCATCTGGTCGGATCTGTTGACGAATTTGGAGCGCATCGCGGACCACTGCTCCAACATCGCCGGCTGCATCATCGACATGGGCGACCACCGATTGGCGCTGCACGACACGCTCCGAAAGGAAAAGAGCGGCGAATCCGATTTCGACAGTAACTTCAGCGCGTTTTCCGCAAAGTATTCGCTCAAAACCTCTGCATATGAAGCGGAACCCGAGGCGAAGGCGTAATCCTATGCGGCAAAAGTCGCTCGAAGAATCAAAAAATAGGTTTTCGCGGTTGCAAATCGCACGATTATCTTGTATAATGAAAGTACGATCATAGAAAATATGGAGGGTGCATCATGGCTGAAAATCGTTACATCGGTTCCTATCCCGCAATCGGAATCCGCCCCGTCATCGACGGCAGGCGCGGCCCCGTTCGCCTTCGCGAAAGCCTGGAAGGGCAAACCATGGGCATGGCGGAAGCCGCCAAAAAGCTCTTTGAAGAAAATCTGCGCTATTCCAACGGCGATCCCGTGCGCGTCGTCATCGCGGACACCACCATCGGCCGCGTCACCGAATCCGCCGCATGCGCGGACAAATTCCGTAAGGAAGGCGTCGCGATCACACTCACCGTCACACCCTGCTGGTGCTACGGCTCCGAGACCATGGACATGGACAGGGGCACCATCAAGGCGGTCTGGGGCTTCAACGGCACCGAGCGTCCGGGCGCGGTGTACCTCGCCAGCGTGCTCGCTACGCACGCGCAAAAGGGCCTGCCCGCATTCGGCATCTACGGACACGAGGTGCAGGATCGCGATCAGGTGACGGACATCCCCGAGGACGTCAGGGAAAAGCTGCTCCGATTCGGGCGCGCCGCCGTCGCCGTGGCGACCATGCGGGGCAAGAGCTACCTGCAGATCGGCTCCGTATGCATGGGCATCGGCGGCTCCATCATGGATCAGGCGTTTTTGGAGGACTATTTGGGCTTGCGCGTCGAATCCATCGACGAGGTCGAGATACTCCGCCGCATGGAGGAAGGCATCTATAACGAGGAAGAATACCAGAAGGCACTCGCGTGGACGAAGGAGCACTGCAAGGAAGGCCGCGACGACAACGTCGAATACGTGGAATTCCTTGGCGAAAAGCGCCGCATCAAATTCACGCCCGAGGAAAAGGAAGAGCAGTGGAAGTTCACCATCAAGATGTACTGCATCATCAAAGACCTTCTGAACGGCAATAAGAACCTGCCCGCGGGCTTTGAGGAAGAGGTCGTCGGCCACAACGCCATCGCGGCGGGCTTCCAGGGCCAGCGTCAGTGGACGGACCACTGGCCGAACTGCGACTATCCCGAGGCGATCCTCAATTCCTCCTTCGACTATACCGGCAAGAAGGAGCCCATCACCTTCGCGACCGAGAACGACATCCTAAACGGCATCGGCATGCTCTTCATGCGCCTTCTGACCAACCGCGCGCAGATCTTTGCGGACGTGCGCACCTATTGGTCGCCCGAGGCCACCAAGCGCGTCACCGGCTACGACTTGGAGGGCAAGGCGAAGGATAACGGCGGCATCATCCACCTTCTGAACTCCGGCGCGGCGTGTCTGGACGCCTGCGGCGAGTGCGTGGACGAGAATGGCAACCCGACCATGAAGGAATGGTGGGATGTCACCGAGGAAGACATCAAGAAGATGACCGCCGCCACCACGTGGTGCGAAGCGGGCTTTGACAACTTCCGCGGCGGCGGATTCTCCTCCCACTTCGTGACGCGCGCCGAAATGCCCGCCACCATGATCCGCCTGAATCTCATCAAGGGGCTCGGCCCGGTGTTGCAGATCGCAGAAGGCTGGACGGTGAAGCTCCCGGACGAAGTCACCGATACGCTCATGGAGCGCACGAACCCCACCTGGCCCTGCACGTGGTTCACCCCGCGTTGCGACGGCGTCGATGGCAGCCCGTTCAAGACCGCATACGAGGTCATGATGAACTGGGGCGCGAACCACGGCGCGATCAGCTACGGCCACATCGGCGCAGACCTGATCACATTGTGCTCCATGCTGCGCATCCCCGTATGCATGCACAACGTGCCCGAAGAAACGATCTTCCGCCCCGCCGCGTGGAACGCGTTCGGCATGGACAAAGAGGGCGCCGACTACCGCGCCTGCGCGACCTACGGCCCGTTCTACAAGACCATGTAATGCAAATCCCAAAAAATACGTGGGAGACCGAAAACCGGTCTCCCACAGTCCTTCACAGGGGGTATATTCGTGACGGAAACAGCTATCGTCGTCCGAACGGAAGACGGAAAACTCATGGCGCAGGTCACGCGCAGCGAAATGTGCGCGCACTGCAAGGCGTGCGATTTCGGGAAAACGGAGACGCATTTGGTCGATCTGCCCGAAGGGGATTTTGCCGCCGGAGATATCGTGGAACTGACCATTCCGGAGGGCAGCGTCGGGCTGAGCTCCCTCATCGCCTACGGCATCCCGCTCGCCATGCTCCTCGCGGGACTTGGCGTCGCCGCGCTCTTGCAGCTTTCGGACCTGTTGCAGGCGCTTTTCGCGCTCCTCTTTGCGGGCGGCGGATTTTTCATCACACGCGTGCTCGACAGGCGGCTCTCCCGAAAGAGTACGTTTCGGGTCACCATAAGAAAGACAGAGCCGCCGTTTTCCGCAAAGCCTTAAACCGGTTCGCTACTCATCGTCCTCCACGGACACGTTCTCCCTGTCGAACACCTCGTATATCTCTTCAAGTCCCTTTGGGGAGACGACGGGCTTCCCCTCTCCCTCAACCGCGATCTGTACCGCGATTTTCCTCCCGTAAACCGTCTCAAGGCGCGTTTCGAGGAGGGTTTTTTTGTCCGCCTGCAGCAGGAAGTTCAGATATACCTTGTATTTTTTTGGAATCTCCAATGCGATGCCGCTGTCCGTTTCTCCCTTGAACACCGCATGCGCGATGAGGGGATACAGCGATTTGTCCGACGCCTGTATCGACGCGAGCGCCTGTTCCCAGTTGGAAATTCCCTGCGCGGGCGCTATGGCGGGTTTTGCCTCCTCCGCCTTCTTCGGCGGTTCCGGGGTAGGCTGTGTTCCCTTCTTTTCTATTTTGGGCTGCGGCGCGGACACCGTGCCCCCTTCGAGCCGCTTTTCCAACTGCGCAATGCGCTGCTCCAGCGCCTCTATGCTGCGCTCCTTTTCGGGATGGCACGCCTTGACCGTCGCCAATTCCAAGACGACGCGCGGCTGCGCGGCATAGCGCATGTCCGCGTCCGATTCGATAAACAGTTCCATCGCACGGCGCAGCTTTTCGGGCGTTGCCTCCTGCGCCTGATCGCGGTACCTCGCCGCGTCCTCCCGCGTACAGTCCAAAAGATCTTCCAGATCGTCCTCGACGGACTGCGCAAGCATCAGCGCGCGCAAATGCGACGCAACCTCCCGAGCGAATACCGCCGCATCCCTGCCGCCGGACAGCGCTTCGGAAATCATCCGCATCGCGCCTTGCACGTCGTCAAAGAGCAGCGCCTGCGAAAAGTCGAACAGAAAGCCCCTGTCGGAAACGCCCAGCACCTCGCGCACGAGCCTTTCGTCCACAGCGCCCCTGTCGCCGTAGGCAAGGCACATCTCGAGCAGGTTCCATGCGTCACGCATACCGCCCTCCGAGGCGCGCGCGATGTCGTATAGTGCGCCCTCCTCCACCCGTTTCCCGGCGGCTGGGAGCGCTTCTTTGAGCTTTTTTACGATCACTTGCGCGGAAAACCGCTTGAAGTCGTACCTCTGGCAGCGCGAAAGGATCGTCGCGGGCAGCTTTTGCGGCTCCGTCGTCGCCAGAATGAATACCGCGTGCACAGGCGGCTCCTCGAGCGTCTTTAAGAACGCGTTAAACGCGCCCGACGAGAGCATGTGCACCTCGTCGATGATGTATACCTTGTATTTCCCGACCGTCGGCGGGTATTTGATCTTGTCGCGAAGTTCGCGAATCTCGTCCACGCCGTTGTTGGATGCGGCGTCGATCTCGACCACGTCCATGGAGCTCTCTTCCAAAAGCTGCCTGCACGATTCGCACGCGCCGCACGGCTCCGCGCCCGCAGACGAATCCTGACAGTTGATCGCCCGCGCGAACACCTTCGCGGTCGAGGTCTTGCCCGTGCCGCGGCTGCCGCAGAACAGGTATGCGTGCGCGATCTTGCCGGATTCGATCTGATTCATGAGCGTCGTCACGATCGGCTCCTGCCCCACGATGTCGCGGAAGAACTTCGGGCGGTAGGCTCTGTATAGTGTCTGATATTCCACGCTTTTCATTCTCCCTTCGTCCTTACCATATTATAGCAGGATGGCCAAAAAAGTCAATACGACAATCAACCTAAGCTTGACAGACATCGATTGCGCATAGTTTAATCTTGGTATAGCCATCGTACTTCGTTTCAAACGTTGGCTGTCGGTGTTCTGCGACAAGTATGAAGGAGGTTGTATTCATGCGTAGGATGTTTTCCGGTTTTCTTGCCATGGTGTTGCTCATGCTCTCCATTACCGCGTTTGCCACGGAATTCAATGAC
>CAYFRC010000083.1:360-8043 GCA_964345325.1 uncultured Oscillospiraceae bacterium | reverse complement strand
ATATACGGCACGGTGTTGAAATCGCTCCGCTACGGCGTGTTTCAGGTGCTGAGCATCATCTCCACGGCGGGCTTTTCTACGGCGGATTTTAACCTGTGGCCGCAGCTTTCGCGCACGGTGATCATCATCCTCATGCTCATCGGCGCGTGCGCGGGTTCCACCGGCGGCGGCATAAAGGTCGTGCGGCTGTCGGTATTGGTGAAGTCCCTCAAGCGCAGTTTGCACAGCGCCGTGCATCCGCGCGCCGTATCGGTGCTCCGCATGGACGATAAGACGCTGGACGAGGGGATCGTGAACCAAGTCGTGAACTTTTTCGGCGCGTACATTTTGGTCATCATCGTATCGACGCTGCTCGTTTCCGTCGACGGGCTCGACTTCGAGACGAACCTCACCGCTTCCATCTCCGCGATCGGAAACGTCGGCCCCGGGCTTTCGCTCGCGGGCCCCATGGGAAGTTTCGCGATGTTCTCGGGCTTCAGCAAGATCGTCCTGAGCTTTTGCATGCTGATCGGGCGCCTCGAAATTTGGCCGATGCTGCTGTTGTTCTCGCCTTCCGGGTGGAGGAACAAATGAACGGAAGGGAGGGGCATTCTCCGATGAAAGTGACGGTTCCCGTCGTCATCACGAGCGGGCATTTCCGCAGGGATGCGGCGCTTTCCGAACTGCGCCGCGCGGGCGCGGACAGGGTGGCGCTCGCGCTCGACAGGGAAACGGATTTCGCGTTTTCCTCGGAGGAAAACCTCGCGCTTCTGAAAGAGCTGATCGCGTATTTCGAGGGGAACGGGCTGGAAGTATTGGTATGGCTCGGTGAGACGCTCGGGCATACGGGCGCGCCGATCGCCGCAAGGGGCAAATACACGCCCATCCGCAGGCTCGACGGCGGCGACACGCAGGCGTTTTGTCCCATGGATGCGGATTTTCGGCGCGATTTCTGCGCGTGGGTGCAAAAGGTCGCCCGCGCGGGCGCGAAGATGATCATGTTGGACGACGATTTCCGCCTCGGCTGCCGCGGCGGCATCGGCTGTGCGGGCGATCTGCATAGGGCGCGCATACGGGAGCTCCTCGGGGAGGACGTTTCGCGGGAAGCGCTCCTTCGCGAGGCGTTTTCCGGGGGCAAGAACCGATACCGCGACGCGTGGCGCACGGCGCAGGGGGATTCCTTAGAGGATTTTGCGCGCGCTCTGCGTTGCGCGCTCGACGGGATCGACCCCGCCTGCCGACTGGGTTTTTGCGCGTGCATCGATACGTGGGATACGTCTTCGACCGATGCATTCAGGCTCTCGCGCATCATGGCGGGGCGGACGAAGCCGTTTCTGCGCGCGATCGGCGCGCCGTACTGGGCGCACAAGCTCGGAGACACCGTGTCCTTCGTGCGGTGCGAACTCACGTGGGCGCAGGAAGAAGCGCGGGGAAAGGTGCCCATCGAAATTTTTACGGAGGGCGATACCTATCCGCGCCCGTGCTTCGCGACGCCCGCATCGCACTTGGAATGTTTCGACCAAATCCTGCGCGCGGACGGAAGGGCAAGCGGCATACTGAAATACATGCTCGACTACGTGTCCGACGCGACATATGAAACAGGCTACATCGATGCGATGCTGCGCGCAAAGCCCCTATACGATATTCTGGAGCGGGAATTTGCGCCGAAGCGCGCGACGGGCGTTCGGGTTTGGAACTTTCTGCGAAAGTTCGAATATGCGGCGCTCGATCCGTCGCGCCCGAACCTCCTTTCGGAGGTGCAGGAGGGGCTGTTTGACGCGGCGTATTATTTCGCCGTGCGATGCTCCCTTTCGATGAGCGATACGGAAGGAGACGTAAACCTCGTCTTCGGGGAAAACGCGCGGCACCTGCCGACGGACGTATTGCGAAACGGCACGATTCTCGATGCGCCGGCAGCGCTGCTCCTCATGCAGCGTGGCGTGGATGTCGGAATCGAAAAAGCCTTGGGCAGTATGGAGCACACGCCTTCCGGCTTTCAGAATACGCCGAAGGAATACTACATCGCAGAAGACCAATATGTGCGCCTTTCGGAGGGCGTTTCGCCCGTGGCGTTCGCGAAAAAGGCGGGCGCGGAGGTGCTGACGCGGTTCGTATTCGGAAATGCGCACATGGACGGCGCGTTCCGCTACGAAAATCAAAAGGGAGAACGCTTTTGGGTGCTGCCGTATTGCGCGGCGGATGCAAAAAACGCGCTCGGCTGGTTCGACAACTACTGCATGAAGCGCTTCGCGGGCGCGCAAGTCGAGTGGCTCTCGCGAAAGCGCGCCGATGCCGCGCTCCCCGGCAACCACCCGATGCTGTATCTCATGACCAAGCGCAGCGAAGGGGAACTCGCCGTCGGCATATGGAACCTTTCGGACGACAGAGTAGACGGGCTTTCGGTTCGCCTCGGCCGCGCGTATCGCGACGTTCGCTTCCTCCGTTGCGAGGGAAAAATGTGCGGCGATACCGCGACGATTGCCACAACGCTGTATCCATACGAATTCGCGGGGCTTGTCGCGCGGTAACGCCGCGCAGGGAATGTATTTTATCTGTCAGGAAAAGAGGTAGCGCGGCGCGATGCGCGCCTCCGGTTCGAGAAGCGTCGGCAGCAGCGCCTCAAACAGCGCGCCTTCGCGCGCGGGCGTTCCCGCCTGCACTGTGCGCTGTACCGCGCGGAAGGTAAAGTCTGTCGCGCGCGCCATGGCCTCGGGCAGCGCCTCCCCGCGCAGAAGTACGCCCGTAAGCACGGATGCGAATATATCGCCCGTTCCGGGCAGGGCGATGTCCAGATGCGGATAGGCGCAGTACCAAAATCCCCCGGCATTGCCCGCCGTCACGCATATGTTGGCTTGGCAGTTGCGCCCGCAAAGCGGAACGCCCGTGATGATCGCCGCGCCGCAGCCGGTATCCAGCACCCCGTTTAGGAGCCGGATCGTCTCCGCGTTGGAAAGCATCTCTTCCCGATACGGCATGCCCGCGAGCAAAAACGCCTCCGTGAGGTTCGGCGTGATGACATCCGCCTCGGCGCAAAGGCTGCGCATGTGGCGCGAAACGTCCTCCGTCAGGTTGGAATAGAGCCTGCCGTGATCCGCCATCGCCGGATCGACGACGACGCGCGTCTCACATCGGTCGCGCTGGCGCAGGATAAACGCACGCACGATGTCTACCTGCGCGGTGTCCGCAAGGTAGCCGCTGTATATCCCCTGAAAGCGGACATCCTCGCGCTCCCAGTGTGCGAGCGCGTTCGATATATACCCCGTGAGCGAGACGGATACGGGCTTTGTAAAACCGCCCGTGTGCGCACTCAAGACTGCCGTCGGCATGGGGCATGCCTGTATGCCCATCGCGCTGATGATGGGCAACGCCACCGAAAGCGCGCATCTGCCCACGCCGCTCAAATCCTGTATGACGGCGGCGCGGGGCGTATCAAACGATTCAGCCATAGTATATTTCCTCCTGATGCCCTTACCGCCATTTATAGCACAGGAGTGTGCGCCTTCGCAAGCAAATTGCGGCGATTGACGCGAATATAACAAATGAGAAGGAGAGGAACGAACCATGAAAAAACCGTACATCCCGATCCTTGCGGCGCTGCTCTTGCTGTGCATCGCGCCGTGTGCCTTCGCAGTCGTCGCGCAAAGCAACGAAATAGTCATCGCCGTGGGGCAAACGGTTGCGATGTACCCCTCGGACTCCCCCGTCACTTGGGTCAGCGCCGATGATACCGTCGCCACAGTGTCCGACATAGGCGAAATCGCAGGCAAAAAGCCGGGCTTTACCGCCGTTTGGATGGAAAGCGGCGGGGAGGAGGACTATATCTCCGTTCGCGTCGTGCCGCCGGGAGAGGCGGTAACGGAACTGCTCTTGAGCACAAACAAACTCACCCTGATCGAGGGTTCGTCAAAAAAGCTCTCCGTGAAGGTCCTACCCCTATCCGCACTTTTTCGCACCGGCACGTGGACGAGCGACGACCCGTCCGTCGCACAGGTATCGCCAAGCGGCGTGGTGACGGGCGTATCCAAGGGCGTCGCGCACATTTGGGCGACGGCATCGAGCGGCATTCGCGTTTCGTGCGAGGTTGCGGTGAAGGAAGTGCCCGTCGCGCAGGTGGTGATTTCGAAGAAGGCCGCGGCGGTAAAGCTCGGCGACAGCCTGCAGCTCAGCGCCATTTGCAAACCCGTAACCGCGCCCGACAACACGCTTTCGTGGTTTTCTAAACAGGATTCGATCGCGGATGTCGATCCGTCGTCGGGTCTGGTTACGACGAAAGCGCCCGGCAAGGCGGTCATCGTCTCCAAAAGTAACACCTATCCCGACGTTTATGCGCAGTGCGTCGTGACGGTGCAGCCGATCAAGGTACAGTCGTTTAAGGTCTCCCCCGTTTCGATGACGGTAAAAATCGGCGCCTCCCTTCCGCTTGCCACATCGATCCTGCCCGAAAATGCGACAAATCAGACCATCGTATGGAAAAGCTCCAATCTGTCCGTCGCAACCGTTGCTGACGGCATGATCTACGCCAAAGCCCCGGGCACTGCGATGATTACGGGCACGTGCGGCGGCATCAAGTCGACGTGCAAAATCACCGTGCAGGCGCCGTAAAACTTCCCAAGCAGAAAGGACGTATGCTATGAATCCCCTCGTCAGCGTGATTATCCCTACCTACAACCGCGATCTCCGCTTTCTGAAGCGCGCGGTCGATTCCGTGCTCGCACAGACATATCCCGAAACGGAGATCGTCGTCGTAAACGACAACAAGCCGGGTCAGCCCGCGCGGCAGATCGTGGACGAATATATGCGCGCCCTGAAGGCGGAAAACGACCGCGTCGTCTATGTCTTAAACGAAAAGAACGTCGGCGGCTCCATCGCGCGCAACAACGGCATCGCCGCCGCGCGCGGGCAGTACATCACCTTTTTGGACGACGACGACAGGTATCTGCCCGAAAAGGTAGAGCATCAGGTACGATACATGGTCGAAACCGATTGCGACATGAGCTTTGAGGACTCCAAAGCCTATTCTGCGGGCGATGTAATGGTCGACTACCGCGAGTTTACGTGGATCAAAGCGTTTGACAACGAGACGCTTTTGCGCGCGCACCTCATGAAGCACATCGCGCCGACGGCGACCTTTATGTACAAAGCCGAAAAGCTGCGGGAGATCGGCGGCTTTGAGGATGCGAAGATGGGGCAGGAGTTCTATCTCATGCTGAAGACCATCGAAAGAGGCTTGAAAATCGGCTATGTCAATCGCTCGGACATCTATGTGTACCGCCATACGGAGGGCAGAATCTCGCAGGGGCGCAACAAGGTTACGGGCGAGGCGGCGCTATACGAGTTCAAAAAGAAGTACTTTCCGCGCCTCACGAAGGAAGAGCGGGCGTATATCGCGTTTCGCCACTGGGCGATCATGGCGGTCGCGTACAAGCGGGACAGGGATTTTGGAAGGATGCTCACATCGCTCGCAAAATCCGTCTGCGCAAGCCCCAAGGATTTTTGGAGGGAAGGAACGGCGTTTTTCGGGAGTTTCCTGAAGAACCTCGGCAAAACAGAAGCATGAATCCGGAAATGTATACGATCGCCGCACTCGCGGCGAGGTATCTGTTTGCGGCGCTGATGGCGATCATCGTGGGCATCGCCTTCGGAATCACGAAGACGGACGCGAAGCGCGCGAGGGTATTGCACGATATGCTCGAGGACGAGCGCAGCATCGGCGCGCTCTTTGGAGACGGCAAGCGATATTTCCTCCCGATACAGGGCATCATCGGCTCCTCGCGGCGCGCGGACGTGGTGATCCACGGCAAGGGGATACGCCGCTTTCACGCGCGGTTTGAGTGGATGAAGGGCGGCATGCTCATCGAGCCGCTGGGCAAGGCGGAGGTCGCCATTGGCAAACAGCGCGTGACGGGCGAGCGCTTTTTCGCGCGCAGCGGGGACGAAATCCACCTTGGCGGCTCAAAATTCCTCTTGCAGCTGCCCAAGGAGACGCCCGATCCCTTTATGGAGGAATCATGAGAAAAAAGAAAAACCCGCATGTGTTGCATAGAGCCCTGTACCGCTCGAACACCTTGGTGTTGGAGATGTTGATCGCGGCGTTTCAGGTGTTTGCGATGCTCCTTCTCACGCTGAAGACGAACCCTTTTGATATGCAGGCGCTTCTGCTGATGATCGCCATGCCGCTTTGCATGGCGGGCGCGCTGGGCCTGTATTCCAAATTCGCGCCGGTGGATCGCGCGGTGTACCTTTTGAGCGCGTTTCTGATGAGCATTTCGCTCGTGATTCTAAAGGACATCGCCAGAGCGAGCGTGACGGTCGAAAAGCAGGCGCTGTCGATGCTCGTCGGCTTTTTCGCGATGGGTTTCGGCATATGGATCATCCGCCGCCTGCGCTCGTGGGAAAAGGTCGCAAAAGCCCTGATGATCCCCGCGATTCTGGCGCTGTTCGCGCCATATGCCATAGGCGAATGGACATACGGCGCAAAAAACTGGATCCGCATCACGGGCACGCTCACGATCCAGCCATCCGAATTCGGCAAGCCCTATCTGGTTTTCATGCTCGCTGCGCTCTTTTCGGGGGAGACATCCGTCCGAAAGAGCCTGCTTCCGATGGCGTGCGCGGCGGCGTTTTGCGTCGCGCTCCTCTTGGAGCGGGATTTGGGCGCGCTGGCGATCTACTTTCTCGTGACGTGCATCGTATATTACGCCGCGTCGCAAAACCTTTTGACGACGGCGATCGGGCTCGGTCTCGGCGCGGGCGGCGCGGTCGGGGCATATCACATGTTCGACTACGTGAAAAAGCGCGTGGAGATGTTTCTGAACCCGTGGTCGGACCCGGAGGACAGCGGCTACCAGATCATTCAGGCGCTGATCGCCATCGGCTACGGCGGCGCGTTCGGCACGGGACTGGGGTTGGGATACCCCCGAAGTGTGCCGCTGTACAGCTCCGATTTCGTGTTCGCATCGATCGGCGAGGAATTCGGGCTGCTGTTCGCGGGTGGGCTGTTGTGCGTGTATATCCTGCTGTTGTGGCGCGGCGTCGTCATCGCCTGCGGGGCGCGGCGGCAGTTCCACGCGCTGCTCTCGTTCGGCATCGTCGCGATGATCACGATCCAGGCGTTTGTGAACGTCGCGGGCAATACAAAGCTGATCCCCATGACGGGGCTTACGCTTCCGCTCGTGAGCGCGGGCAGCAACTCCGTAATCTCCACGATGCTGATGCTCGGGATGCTGCTCGGCGTTTCCTCCATGAACGCGGAGGCGGACGTCGCAGACGCGCGCAGGGCGCTGCGCAGGGAAGAGGCAAGTGCCCGTCGGCGCGAGAGTGACGATTTGTTTGACACTGTTATTCTTTCGCGCCCTCGTTTCACGGCGCGCGGTTCGGGGTATAAAGCAAGTGAGAAGCCCAAAACCATACAGAAAGAGGATGATTTCTCATGAAGAAACTGCTTGCAATGCTCCTTCTCGCATCGATCCTGCTGCTGCCCGTCGCCTATGCGGAAGCGGACGCGCCCGTTCGCGTCGCGTCGCTGAAGGGTCCCACCTCCATGGGCATGGCGAAGATGATCCACGAGGCGGATGCAGCCTATAGCTTCACCATCGAAGGCACCGCGGATGCGATCGTCCCCTCCCTCATCACAGGAGATATCGACATCGCGCTCCTGCCGTGCAACCTCGCAAGCGTTTTGTACAAGAAGACCGAAGGCGCCGT
>CAYFRC010000083.1:0-350 GCA_964345325.1 uncultured Oscillospiraceae bacterium | reverse complement strand
CAACACGCTGGGCGTGCTCTACATCGTCGAGGTCGGTGACACCATCCACTCCGTAGAAGACCTCAAGGGCGTTTCGATGGCATCCACCGGCAAGGGCACAACGCCGGAATATGCCCTGAACCACGTCCTGAAGGCAAACGGCATCGACCCCGCAAGTGATCTATCCATCGAGTACATGGCGGAAGCTACGGAAGTCGCCTCGGCACTGGCGTCGGGCGCGGTATCCGTCGCGATGCTGCCGCAGCCGTATGTGACGGCGGCGTGCGCGCAGAACGAAAACCTGCGCGTCGCATTGAGCCTCACGGAGATGTGGGACGCGATCGGCGACGGCAGCGCGCTCGTGACGGGCG
>CAYFRC010000082.1:0-8098 GCA_964345325.1 uncultured Oscillospiraceae bacterium | reverse complement strand
TCAAACAGTGGTGGGACATGCTCTATTCCGTCAGCCGCGTGCCGTATGAAGAGGCCGCCGCGCAGCACGAGCTCCAGAGAGCCTTCTGCAAGGACAACCTGCTGATGTATGCTTCGAACAGTTCGCGCTCCGTTTCCGGAGGTTCACCCGAATGCTGACGATACTCCTGTGGACGTCAATCGGGGTGTTCGGCCTCGCGCTCGCTTGCGTGGGCGCATACTTCTATTCCGCCAAGTGGATAGAGATTTTGTATGTCCGCGACAGAGAAGACCTCGACTATATCCTGGACACGCGAGGCGTTCCCGCGCACTGGTGCAAAAAGTACGTACGCCGCGTGGAGCATATGCGGGAAAAGGGCGCCGATGCGGAGAGCATCGAGCGCTTCCGCGCGCGCGCCAACGCATACTATCTCAAGCGGATGAAGCGCATTCAGGCGTTTGCGCGCACGGATTTCTACTATCAATATAACAAGACCGCCAAGGCCGCAGTGCAGCGCGACCTGAACGCCATCAACACCCAGTGGGAGAGAAGGGAGTATCTGCATGAGCCATATTGAGTACGAGAAGGCTCAGAAGCGGAAAAAGCGGCTCAAAATCGCATCGCATCTTCTTGCTGCCGTAAACATCGTTCTCGGCTTTTTCTGCCTGTTTACGTTTGCGGCGGCTATGCGCTGCGTCATCGGTCTCAGCACGGAGATGTATTATCTCAGCAAGGCCTGGTGGCAGCAGGTAGCGTTCATCGCCGTAGCGATCCTCTTCGTCGCGGTAAGCCTTGGAGGACAGCACCTGTACGAAAAAGAGCTGATCGACAAGGGCCGCAGGCTGCCGATAGCCTTTGTCGTCATCACCTGTATAGAGCTTTTGTTTTACGCGGCATGCAGGCTCCTGCCCAATCTGTATTTTTCGATGTAACAGCGAATTTTGTCCATCGCAGCGCAGGTTCTTGCTATAAATCCGATGTCGCGTGTGCTACCATGTACGTGTGGACAAGGCGTTTTTTGAAAGACGATCTTCATGGCCGCACCCGGAGAGGGGCGGCAGGGATAAAAGGAGGAGATATCCATGGTAAACGTTGCAATGATCGGCGTGGGCGCCATCAGCGGCATCTATCTGAAGAACATCACCGAGACCTTTAAGGAGATTCGGCTGGTGGGTCTGTGCGACCTCATTCCCGAGCGCGCGGAGAAGGGCCTTCAGTTTGTCAAGGAGCAGATCGAAAAGGGCTTCGATTGTCCCGTTCCGAAGATTTACAAGGACATGCACGAGGCGTTTGCCGATCCCGAGGTGCAGGTGGTTCTGAACCTGACCCGCCCCTACGAGCACTACGAGGTGACGAAGGCTGCGCTGCTCGCGGGCAAGCACGTCTTTTCCGAGAAACCCCTTGCTGCGGATATGGAAGAGGGCGACGAACTTGTCGCGCTCGCCGAAAAAACCGGCCTGTACATGGGCGGCGCGCCGGATACCTTCATGGGTGCCGGCATCCAGACCTGCCGCAAGCTGATCGATGACGGCGTCATCGGCGACGTGATCGGCGCGGCGTGCTTCATGATCTGCCACGGGCACGAAACCTGGCATCCGGACCCGGAGTTCTACTACAAGCGCGGCGGCGGTCCCATGATGGACATGGGTCCCTACTACGTAACCGCCTTGGTGAACATGCTGGGCGAAGTCAAGGGCGTATCGGGCGTGACCAAAAAGTCGTTTGACGAGCGCCTCATCACCTCCCAGCCCCACTACGGCGAGAAGATTACGGTGGACGTGGATACCTATCTCACCGGCACCATGCACTTCTCCTCCGGCGCCATCGGCACCATCTTCACCACGTTCGACGTGTACTACGGCTTCCGTAACCAGGCGCGGTTTGAGGTGTACGGCACCAAGGGCACGCTGTTTGTGCCCGATCCCAACACCTTCGGCGGCCCCATCCGCCTGTTTAGGCCGGAAGACCAGTTGCCCATGCGCTTCGGCGACCCCGGCCTGATGGGCGCGGAGAACAACCCTTGGTTCGGCACCAAGGAAATCCCGCTGATGTTTGACTACCGCGAGAACAGCCGCGCGCTGGGCCTTTCCGACATGTGCAAGGCCATCGAGACCGGCCGCGCGGTGCGCGCCGATTACAGGCAGCAGCACCACGTGCTCGAGATCCTGACCGCCTTCTCCAAGAGCAGCGAGCTCGGCGCATACGTGCCGCTCAAGACCAAGTACGAGCGCGCGCTCCCCATGAAGAACAACCCCATGCACGGCATTTTGGATTAACGATACGAAGGAGGAATATCCATGAAAATCGCATACACCGGCTGGACATGGCTCTTGGCGGGCCCCAACACCCCCGACGAGCAGAAGATTCGCATGTTCGATCAGGCAATGAAGGAGATTTCCTATCTTGGCTACGACTGCGCCGAGAACTTCGCCTTTATCGCCGACTTCATCAAGCCCGAGCAGGTGAAGGAGATCTGCGCGAAGTACAACCTGCCCCTGGTGAACGTATACGGCCACTTCAGCACCGATGTGGAGCTGGAAGTCGAAAAGGCCAAGAAGCAGATCGATTTCCTCGCCGAAGTCGGCGGCAAGTGGTTCAACTGCCAGAGCGGCGTGCCCAGAGACCGCCCGGACGACTTTGACGACACCGTGTTGAAGCCCGAGGGCGTGCTCGCCATGTGCGAGATCAGCAACCGCCTCGGCAAGTACGCCAAGGAAAAGGGCGTAACCCTGTGCTTCCATCCGCACGCGAACACCTATGTGTTCTCCCGTGAGCAGATCGACTTCTTCGCCGAACATACCGACCCCGAGTACGTCTTCTTCTGCATCGATACCGCCCACAGCACGCTGGCGGGCATCGACCCCGTGGAACTGTGCCGCGCCTACGGCAAGCGCATCGGCTACATGCACCTGAAGGACGTCGACCCTGAGCACGTGCCGGAGCCGCCGCGCGGCAAGATGGGCGCGTTCCGCGCCCTGGGCCTCGGCACCGTGAACTTCAAGGGCGTCGTGAACGCCCTGAAGGAGCAGGGATACGACGGCGTGCTCTGCGTCGAACTGGACAATCCCGAAATCTGCAACTTCCAGTCCGCGCAGGTCTCCCGCGAGTACCTCCGCAACGTGCTGAAGATGTAACCTTTCCGATTCCGCGCCGCCCGTCCGCCCATGGACGGGCGGATATTTTTTCATATTTCTTTGGCGAAAAGCGCTTGACAGGGCGGGCTTTTACGCTGTATAGTGTAATTGATATCAATTTGATATCAATATGATTTAGGAGGCAAGGAGTATGGAGGAGAAAATCTACACTGGCGCGAAGCCCGGAATGCTCGTGTTGGTCTTGGGTATAGCGGTGCATCTGTTGGCGTTTCTTGGGATTATCCTGGGCGGCGCCGCTGAACAGCCGCTTTTGATCGTTCCCTGCACGATCGTATTTGGGTTCGGCTGGATCGTATTTCTTGGGCTAAAGGTACTTGGCCCGCAGGAGGCGCTGGTACTGACGCTGTTCGGCAAATATGTCGGAACGCTTCGGGAACCCGGATTCTACTTTGTGCATCCGTTCTGCGTGGCGGTCAACCCCGCCGCGAGGACGAAACTCGGCCAGAGCAGCGACGTGGGAGAAGTGCAACTGCCCGCGAAGCAGTCCTCGACAAACACCGTCAACAAAAAGCTCTCCCTCAAGATCATGACGCTCAACAACCACAAGCAGAAGGTCAACGACTGTCTCGGCAATCCCGTCGAAATCGGCATCGCCGTCATGTGGCGCGTGCGCGACACGGCGAAGGCAGTTTTTGCGGTCGACAACTTCAAGGAATACCTGTCGCTGCAGTGCGACGCGGCGCTGCGCGACATCGTGCGCATCTACCCCTACGACGTCGCGCCCGGCATCGACACCACCGGCGACGGCATCGCGGACGACGGGAGCCTGCGCGGCTCCAGCGACATCGTCGCCATGCGCATCAAGAACGAAATCCAGTCCAGCGTGACGGAAGCGGGCATCGAGGTTCTGGAGGCGCGGATCACCCATCTCGCCTACGCCACGGAGATCGCCGCCGTGATGCTCCAAAGACAGCAGGCATCCGCAATCATCGACGCGCGCAAGATGATCGTGGAGGGCGCGGTCGGCATGGTGGAGATGGCGCTTTCCAGGCTCTCCGAAAATAAAACGGTGGAATTGGACGAGGAGCGCAAGGCCGCCATGGTCTCAAACCTTCTGGTCGTCCTCTGCGGCAACCGCGACGCGCAGCCCGTCATCAATTCCGGAAGCCTGTACTGACCCATGTCCGACGCGGAAAAAAAACAGGTTCCGCTCCGCCTTTCGCAAAAGCTCTACGGCGCGATCGCGCAGTGGGCGCAGGACGATTTCCGATCCGTCAACGGGCAGATCGAGTATCTCCTGTCGGAATGCGTCAAACAGCGAAGGAAAAGCGGCAAACCCGTCCCGGATGAATTCGATTCCTCGATCGATCTGGAAATATAGGAGAAGAAGCACATGCTGAAAATCGAGCATCTGACCAAGACCTACGGAGACAAAAAAGCGGTGGATGATTTGGTACTTTCGATCGCCGCGGGCGAAATCTGCGGCTTCATCGGGCACAACGGCGCGGGCAAGACGACCACGCTCAAATGCGTCGCGGGCATTTTGCGCTACGACGCGGGCGCGATCTTTGTCGACGGCGTGTCCATGAAGGACGCCCCCTTGGAGTGCAAGCGCAAGATCGCCTACATCCCCGACAACCCCGATCTGTACGATTTTATGACGGGTACGCAGTACCTCACCTTCATCGCGGACATCTTCGCGATCCCCGAGGATGTGCGAACGGAGCGCGCCAAGGAATACGCTTCCCTCTTTTCGCTCACGGACGATCTGCCCCAGCCCATATCCACCTATTCGCACGGCATGAAGCAAAAGCTCGCGCTCATCGCCGCGTGGCTGCACGATCCGAAATTGATTTTGATGGATGAGCCCTTCGTTGGGCTCGACCCAAAGGCATCGCACGAATTGAAGAACCTGATGCGCAAGACGTGCGACGCGGGCGGCGCGATCTTCTTTTCGACGCACGTGCTGGATGTCGCGGAAAAGCTGTGCGACAACGTGGCGATTATCCGAAGCGGGCAGCTCGTCGCCTTCGGAACGACGGAGGACGTGAAGGGAGACGCATCGCTCGAGGATACGTTCCTGCGAACGGAGGCGCAAGCATGATCAAACCGCTCCTCAAAAAAGAGCTCCGTGAGTATCTGGCGGCGTTTCGGGTGCGCGGCAAAAAAGGCAGTTCTATCCTCGTCGCCGCGCTGATACTCCTCGTATACGCATCGCTCGTCGCCGCATTTTGCGGGATCTCGGCGCTGTTTTCCTCCGCACTCCTGCCGCTCGGGCTGGGGTGGATCTATTTTGCCATCATGGGCTTTGCCGCACTGCTCCTCACGGTTTTCGGTTCGACCTTCGGCGCGTACGCATCGCTGTACTGCGCGAAGGACAACGAAATGCTGCTCGCGATGCCCATTCCGCCGCGCACCATCCTGCTCTCGCGCATGGCGGGCATCTTTCTCGTATCGTTTTCGTGCGCACTCTGCGGCTGGGGTCCGGCTTGCGTCTTTTACGCGGTAAAATCGGGCGTTTCCGCGCCGGACGTCGTAAGATGGGCTGTGCTGCTTTTTTCCATGGCGCTCGTCGGCGTTGCCATATCGTGCGCGGTGGGCTTTGTGATAGCGCTCATCGCGTCGCGCCTTCGCAACAAGAGCCTGCTCTCTGCGATACTCGGCTTTCTCATTCTGGGCATGTACTACTATCTCAATTTCCGCCTCGAAGCGGCTCTGGAAAACCTGGCGCAAAATGTCGAAGTACTCGTGCGCTTCTTTTCGGTGTGGGCAAAGCCCCTCTCCGCGCTCGGTGCGGCTGCCGCAGGCGACGTGGGGCAAACGGTATTGTGCGTATCCGTATGTGTCGCGCTGTTCTTCCTCGCGTGGGGCATCCTCTCGAAGACCTTTTTATCGCTCACGACCGTGCGCCGCGGCGTAAAGAGAAAGCATGTCGGGGCAATCCGCCTGCAGGCGTCCGACGTGCCGCACGCGCTGTTTCAAAAGGAAATGCGCCGCTTCCTCTCGAGCCCTCCCTATATCATGAACAGCGGAATGGGGCTTTTGATGATGCTCGTCGGCAGCGTCGCCGCGTTCCTAAACGCCGATGTCCTTGCGATTTTGCCCGAAAAGCCTTTGATTTTGGCGGCAGCCGCATGCGTCCTCATCTCCACGGTGACGATCGCCGCGCCCAGCATCTCTTTGGAAGCCAAGACCCTTTGGATTTTGAAGAGCCTGCCCGTACCCGCGCGGGAGGTTTTGGAAGCGAAGCGAAAGCTGCATGCCGTACTCGTACTCCCGTGCGCAGGCATATTTGTGGTTTCGGCGGGCGTCGCCGCGAAGGTGAGCGCCGGAATGATCTTCCTTTCGCTCTTGTGCGCACTGTCGTTTACGCTCCTTACGGGCACCACGGGGCTTCTGCTCAACCTGCGGTTCCCCTATTTTACGTGGACGAATGAAACTGCCGCCGTCAAGAGCGGCGCGAGTGTCGCCTTTGCCATGTTCGGCGGGATCCTGCTCGTCGCAGGGGTGGGTGCGCTGTGGTTTTTCACGCAGATGCAGGCGCCCATCGTGCTCGGCATTGCAATCGCGCTGTTTACAGCCCTGTTTGCGGGCTGCCACGCCCTTTTGAAGACGCGCGGCGTGCGCATGTTTGAAAATCTCTGATGCGGCAACAAAGTGCCTCCGTATTCCGTCTAAAAAAGTGCCACAGATTTCATATAATCCCAATGAACACGTGCTATACTCTTGGAAACGGGCATACGGAGGCAAATTATGAGCATTTTTAAACCGCGTACACAGGAGAGAAATTTCCTGTTCGCCGTCATCATGACGACGGCGAAGATGCTGTTTTTTCTGATATTGATTTTGGGCGTCGCCGGGTCGGGGCTGCTGTTGGGCATCGCAAAGGCGTGGGTGGAGACCGCGCCGGAACTCGACATGACGGTATTCGACTCGAAGGCGAAAACCAGCTTCATATACGATAAAAACGGCATCATGATCACCGACTTCAAGGGCTCGGAAAATCGCATCGATGCATCCTTTGAAGAACTTCCGCAGCACCTCATCAACGCCGCCATCGCGGTCGAAGATCAGCGGTTCTATTCGCATAACGGCGTGGACGTGAAGCGCATCATCGGCGCACTCGTCACAAACCTGCTGAACAACAACATGCAGGGCGGCTCCACCATTACGCAGCAGCTGGTCAAGCTCACCATGCTCACGAGCGACCAGAACTACAAGCGCAAGATGCAGGAAGCGTACCTCGCCTTGGAACTCGAAAAGGTGGTAAGCAAGGAGCGCATTTTGCAGGAATACCTCAACTGCATCTATCTGGGCGGCTCGGACTACGGCGTAAAGGTCGCCGCGATGGACTATTTCGGAAAGGATTTGCAGGATTTGACGCTGCGCGAATGCGCCGCGCTCGCCCGCATCATCCGAAACCCCAACAAATACCATCCGCGCAAGAACTACTACACGCGCAACACGCCCGACGTGATCGAGGACGGCGCGAACCACGTATTGAAGCTCATGCGCGATCAGGGGCTCATCACCGAGGCCGAATATGCGCAGGCGTTCTCTGAGCGGCTGCAGGTGCTGGAGACTTCCGCCTACACGAACGATTTGTACGACCACGCCTATTTCGTGGAATACGCCGTGTACGACGTGGTGACCAAGATGCTCCGCCAGGAGGGCATCGAGGACACTACCGCGAACCGCAGCAGGATGGAAAACAGGCTGCGCACCGGTGGCTACCATATCTATACGACGCTCGACGGAAACCTGCAGCAGGCGGTGCAGGACGTGGTCTCGAACTGGTCGAAATACCCCGCGACGCGCTATTCCGCAGACAAGGTTTACAAGGCTTCCCTCGGCGGCGGCGAATATTTGCAGGTGGTGCAGCCGCAGGCGGCATGTACCGTGGTCGATTGGTCCACGGGCGAAATCGTCGCGCTCGTCGGCGGCAGGAGCACGCCCGTACAGCGCAAGCAGTATAACCGCGCGTATCAGTCCACGATGCCCGTGGGTTCCTCCATCAAGCCGCT
>CAYFRC010000081.1:3245-8135 GCA_964345325.1 uncultured Oscillospiraceae bacterium | reverse complement strand
CCCAAGCTGATCGTCGCGGGCGCGAGCGCCTATCCCCGCGTCATCGACTTCGAGCGCCTGCGCAGCATCGCCGACAAAGCGAACGCCCTGCTGATGGTCGATATTGCGCACATCGCGGGCCTCGTCGCAGCGGGTCAGCACCCCTCGCCCGTGCCCTATGCGGACATCGTCACAACAACAACTCACAAAACCCTGCGCGGCCCGCGCGGCGGCATGATCCTCTGCCGCGAAGAATATGCCAAGGCCATCGATAAGGCGATCTTCCCCGGCACGCAGGGCGGCCCTTTGATGCACATCATCGCGGCAAAAGCGGTCTGCTTCGGCGAGGCGCTCAAACCCGCCTTCAAAGAATACGCACACCAAATCGTGCAAAACGCCAAGGCGCTGGAGCAGGGGCTCATAAAGCGCGGCATCCGCCTCGTCTCCGGCGGCACGGACAACCACCTGATGCTGATCGACCTTTCCGGCACCGGCATGACGGGCAAAAAGCTGGAAAAACTCCTGGGCGAGGCGAACATCACCACGAACAAGAACACCGTCCCCAAGGAGACGCTCTCCCCCTCGATCACGAGCGGCATCCGCATCGGCACACCCGCCGTCACCACGCGCGGCATGAAGGAAGCGGATATGGACAAGATCGCATGCTTCATCAGCCGCATCGCGAAGGAAGGCGCCGAAGCGGTCGAACCCGTCCGCGCGGAGGTTTTGGAACTCCTGAAGGCGTTCCCGATGTACGAATAACAATGCACCTGTATATCATCCGCCACGGCAAGCCCGACTATGAGACGGACACCCTCCTTCCCGAAGGCTGGGAGCAGGCGGAACTCGTCGCAAAGCGGCTCATGCACCTGCCGATAGACAGAATCTACGCCTCCCCCATGGGGCGCGCGCAGGAAACGGCGCAGCCGCTCTCCCGCGCGACGGGCATCCCAATAGAGATGGCGGATTGGGCGTATGAGATCGGCGAGGAATCCATGACGACTTATCCCGACGGCGAGCCAAAGGACATCTCCTCGCTGGATCCGGTGCTTCTGCAAGCGCCCTCCGTGCGCCTTCTTCCGACGGAGGATGCGTTTCAGACGCTCGAACCGTATCGGCACAGCGGCTTCCCCGCGCGCTATCGGGCGCTCGTAAATGGGCTTGACGGCTTGCTTTCCGAAAACGGATACGTCCGAACGGGCGAAGGCTTTTACGCGCCCGTTTCGCCGAGCGACCGCAAAATCGCGCTGTTCTGCCACGCCGGCATGATGCGCGCGCTCTATGCGCACCTGCTGAATATCCCGATACAGCTTTTCACCGTGGCGCTGCAGGTCCACTTCACGGGCATCTCCGTCATATACTTTCAGACCAGCCCCAACGGAAGTACCGTTTGCCCCACACTCATTTCGCTCGGAGACACGGGACATCTGCCCAGAGCGCTCCGCGAAGAGATGCACTATCGAAACGGCGAACCGTTCTGATCGCTCCCCGGCATCTCCGTCTGTGCTGCTTCGCGCCGCAGGTGGGGTTTTTTCGATATTTTGCAATTCAAAGGAAAGAAGGAAGAACCATGCGAACGGGTCTCGTATCCATCAGCTTTCGGAAGCTCGCGCCTGCCGAAATCCTGCGCCTGTGCGAGCGGTGCGGCCTGCGCGAAATCGAATGGGGCGGTGACATCCACGTGCCGCTGGGCGATATCGACGCGGCAAGGCGCGTCCGCAGGGAGACGGAGGGCGCGGGCTGCATTGCCAACTGCTACGGCTCCTACGTGCGCATGCGGGAAGCGGATCGCGTGCATTTTCCCGCGCTCGTCGAAACCGCGCGGGCGCTCGGCGCGCCCATGATCCGCGTGTGGGCGGGCACGTCCGAAGCCGACGATTTTTCGGAGATCGCGCAGAGCGCGCAAATGCTCTGCGACATGGCAAAAGACATCAAAATTGCCTTTGAATTTCACGGAAATACGCTCACGCACGACGCTGCATCCGCATACAAACTGCTGACCATGATCGGCCGCGCAAACTGCCGCTCGCAATGGCAGCCGCCCGTAGGCCTTTCGGAGGAGGGTTGCCTTTCCTCGATAGAAACCATGCTGCCCTTCCTCGAAAACGCGCACGTGTTCAGCTGGGAGGGGACGACACGCCTCCCGCTCACCGCGCACGAAGGCCGCTGGCGCAAATACCTGCGTGCGCTCCCGAAGGGGTGCGCTGCCATGCTGGAATTCGTCGAAAACGACGACCCGGAAGCGCTGCTTCGGGACGCAAATACGCTGAACCGGTGGATAGAGGAGGAAAAGCTATGAAATCCATCTATTTGGGATCGGACACGGGTGCGCTCGAAAGGGTCTACTCCCCCGCCGCACGGCAACGCATCGAACAAATGACGGATTGCCTCGGCACCGTCGATGCGCGCACATCCCTCGATATCCCCGCCGCGCACATGGCGGAGGCAGCCTTTTCCACATGGGGCATGCCGCCCCTTTCGGAAGCGGAGATCGGGCGCTTTTTCCCGAACCTGCGGTATGTTTTCTACGCCGCAGGGAGCGTGCAGTACTTTGCGCGCCCATATCTGGCGCGCGGCGTGCGTATCTTCTCCGCGTGGCAGGCGAACGCCGTGCCCGTCGCGGAATATGTAGTTTCGCAAATCCTGCTCGCGCTAAAGGGGTATTTTCAGGTACAGGCGTTGGCGCGGGGCGACCGCGCGGCGGCGAAGGCGCGTTTTTCCCACTATCCCGGCATATACGGCGCGAAAATCGGGCTGATCGGCTGCGGCGCGGTCGGAAGGCGCGTCGCGAAGCTGCTGCAAAACTGCGCGCTGGAAGTGCTCGTTTGCGACCCGTACCTTTCCGAGGACGCTGCGGCAGAGCTATCCGTCACAAAAACCGACATGGATTCCCTGTTCGCGCAGTGTGATGTCATCTCCAACCACCTGCCGAACCTGCCCTCAACCGTCCATTCCATCAAGCGGCACCATCTCTTTTCCATGAAGCCCTACGCGACGTTTATCAACACGGGGCGCGGCGCGCAGCTCGACGAAAAGGATTTATTCGACGCGCTCTCAGCCGTCCCCACGCGCACCGCGCTTCTGGACGTACTGACGGACGAGGAGCACAGCGACCAAAGCCCGCTCAACGCGCTTCCGAATTGCTTCATCACGCCGCATATCGCGGGCTCTGCGGGGCAGGAGGTTTGGCGCATGGCGGAATACATGGCGGACGAATGCCAAAACGTGCTCGATGGCAAAAAGTGCCTTTACGAGGTCACACTCGAAATGCTCGAAACCATGGCGTAGACAGGAGGGAACCGTATGCCGCACGAGAAATTTCACTACCGCTCGCTCGAGGAGGTTCAGGAGACCGCCAAGGCGCAACGGGGCGCGCTGTCCCTGTCGGAGAACATGTCCTGCCTCGCGCAGCCGCTTTCCGCCGGCAGGATTCGCATCCATAACCGCATCGCGCTGCAGCCCATGGAGGGCACGGACGGCACAGAGGGCGGCTCCCCCACAGAGCTCACGAAGCGGCGCTACCTGCGCTTTGCCAGGGGCGGCGCGGGGCTCATCTGGTTTGAGGCGGTTGCCGTCGCGCCGGAGGCGCGCGCGAGCCTACACCAGCTGTATCTTACCGAGGAGAACCTGTCGGACTTTCAACGGCTGGTCGAGGCGATCAAGGAGGAGGGCTTGCGCGAAAACGGCTTCGCGCCGTATCTCGCGATGCAGGCAACCCATTCCGGCCGCTATTCCAAGCCGGACGGTACGCCGCACCCGCTGATCGCGCAGCACAACCCGATTTTGGAGGAGGGGTTGGAGCACCTTCCCTTCCGCGTGCTGACGGACGACGAACTGAAGCGCTCGGAAGACTTCTTTTCCGATACCGCGCGCCTCGCGGAACGGGCGGGCTTTGACGCGGTGGACGTGAAATGCTGCCATAGGTACCTCTCCAGCGAACTGCTCTCCGCGTACAACCGCGAGGGCGCATACGGCGGCAGCTTTGAAAACCGCACGCGCTATATCCGAAACTGCGTAAAGGCCGCAAAGAGCGCCTGCAACATCCACATCGCCTGCCGCATGAACGCCTACGACGGCTTCCCCTACCCGTGGGGATTCGGCGTGACGGAAGAAACGGGGCTGGAGCCCGACCTTGCGGAAGCGAAAGCGCTCGCAAAGCTGCTCGCGGAAGACGGCGTGGAGCTATTCAACGTTACCATCGGAAATCCCTACAAAAATCCGCACGTCAACCGCCCCTACGATGCGGGCGCATACATCCCCGCCGAGCATCCGCTCTGCGGCGTCGTGCGGATCATGGACTGCTGCGCCGAGATCCAGTCGGCGGTGCCGAAGATCCCCGTCGTCGGCTCCGGCTTCAGCTATTTGCGGCAGTTTTCCGCAAACCTCGCCGCCGGCATGGTGGGCGAGGGCAGGATTTCGTTGGCGGGCTTTGGGCGGTTGGCGTTCGCAAACCCCGATTTCCCGAACCAAATCTTTCAGACGGGGCATATCGACAGGGACCGCGTCTGCATTTCCTGCGGACAATGCGCGTTGCTGCTGCGCCACGGCATCCCCGCGGGCTGCGTCGTGCGCGACCGCGCGCAGTACGCGCCCTATACGGGAGAATAATGAGGAGGGGTTTTCCGTGAAAATCGCACTCGTCACGGGTTCCACGCGCGGCATCGGGCGCGGCATCGCCGAGCGGCTCGAAAGGGACGGCTATACGGTCGTCTATTCGGGCACAAAAAAAGAAAAGCCCGAAGGGCTTTCCGCTTCGACCTACATCGGCTGCGACATTTCGATCGCCTCCGAACGGGAGCACCTCGTCTCCGAGACGGTGCGGCTGTTCGGGCGGCTGGACCTGCTCGTGAACAACGCGGGCGTCGCCCCGCTCGTGCGGCGCGACATCCTGGAGACGGATGAGGAGAGCTT
>CAYFRC010000081.1:2360-3235 GCA_964345325.1 uncultured Oscillospiraceae bacterium | reverse complement strand
GAGCTTCGACCGCGTTCTGGGTATCAACCTCAAAGGCACGTTCTTTATGTGCCAGATCGCCGCGCGCGAAATGCTGCGCGAGCAGGCGCGGTCGCTTCCCGACTACGCGCCGCGCATCGTGAACATCGGCTCCATGTCCGCCTACGTATCCTCGACCTCGCGCGGCGAATACTGCATCTCCAAGGCGGGCATCGGCATGGTGACGCAGCTGTTTGCGGACCGCCTCGCGGAGGCGGGCATCCCCGTGTTCGAGGTGCGCCCGGGCATCATCGATACCGACATGACCCGAACCGTGCACGACAAGTACGAAAGCCTGATTTTAGGCGGGCTCACGCCCATCCGCCGCTTCGGCACGCCCGAGGACGTCGCAAAAATGGTCTCCGCATGCGCGAGCGGCCGCCTCGACTTCACGACGGGGCAGGTTTTGAACGCCGACGGCGGGTTTCACATCCGCAGGCTTTGAATGTGCGCATCCAAAATCCGCGCGGCATTGCGGACGAGTTCTTCGCACGGGCGCCTCGTATAGTAGGCGTCCGTCCTTCTTTCGGGCTGCGGCGCATCCGGCCCCTCGGGCAATCCCAAGAGATCGCGGCAAATGATGGAGCCGTGCTCCCTTTGAAATGCCTGCGCCACCGCCTGCACGCTTCGATAGAGTTCCGCCTTCTTCTCGTCCTCAGCGGGCGCATCGTAGCCGTTCAGCAGCCCCAAGACCATGAACATACCGGTCACCGCGCCGCAGGCCTCGCGGAGCCTGCCCATGCCGCCGCCAAAGGGCGACGCAAAGTGCAAAAGCGTCGTTGTGTCGATCGGCAGTATGTCCGCAAACGCCAACACGAGCGACTGCGCGCAGTTGTACCCTTCGCGGAAGTTCTTCG
>CAYFRC010000081.1:0-2334 GCA_964345325.1 uncultured Oscillospiraceae bacterium | reverse complement strand
CCTGTCCATCCATATCACCTCATCATTTCATACATCATGATCCCTGCCGCGACGGCGGCATTCAGCGATTCCGCGCCGCCACGCATGGGGAGCTTTACGAGCGCATCGGAAGCGTTCTTCACCGCCTCCGAAATACCGCGCGCCTCGCTCCCGATGACGAGCACAAACGTCTCCCCGCCGTCGCGCCGGGCATAAAAATCGCCGCCCTCCAGCGTCGAGGCGAAAACCGTATAGCCCCTCCCGCGCAGCGCGGAAAGAGAGGACGCGAGGTCGTCCGTCTCGGCGCACGGAAGCCGCAGCCCTGAGCCCATCGATGCCCGTTGCACCTTTGTGGAAAACCTGTCCGCACAACCCGTGCCCAATAGCAGCCCCTGAAACCCGGCGGCGTCCGCCGTGCGCCAGATAGCGCCGACGTTTCCGGGGTCCTGCACGCCGTCCAGCGCGATAATGCGGTTCGGCGGGTTTTGCATGTCCATCGCATCGGGCAGCGAAAACGCGCCCAACACGCCCTGCGGCGTCTTCGTATCGGAGACCGATTCGATCACGCGGCGCGGTGCGACGAAGCCGAAGCCGAATTTCTCCCAAAATGCCTCTTCCATCAGCAGACAAGAGCAAATAAGCCCCGCCTGAAGCGCCTCGCGCACGAGCTTTTCGCCCTCCACGAGCATGAGGCCGTGCTGCATGCGCCCCTTCTTGTCCTTTAAGGAGCGCAGTTTTTGCACGATCGGGTTTGAGGTACTCGAAATATGCTCCATATCAATCGCCCTTCAGCGCTTCGCGCAGCAGCCGCATCGCATCATCCAGCGCGTCCGACACGGAAACGGCGCCCGTGCCCGCGATGAGCACATGGCATTTTTTTGCAGGCAAAAGGATTTTGACCGCGCGGCTCTGGCTCACCGCCTGCGCCATGCGGGTCGTGACCTCGCCCATGAGCGCGTCCGGCATGGCGATCCCCATGGGGCCCATGATCACATCCGCGTCCCTCGCGCACACGCACACGGCATTTTCCCCCGTCGCGCCGACCTTTGCGCCCGCTTTCATCATCGCGGCGGTCGCCATGGCGTTGGTGCCGACCGCGATAATCGCAAGTTCCGGATATTCCTTCGCGATCCGTTCCACGAGCCCGCGCCCCATGCCGCCGCCCTGGCCGTCGATTACAACAACGTTCATATCACAGCTCCACGGAGGCAATCTTTTCGCGGAGGCGAACCTTCATTTCCTCCGTCAGCCACGAAGTGTTCGCGCGCAATAGATTGTCCACCGATATGCCGAAGAACTGCGCGATGCGGCACAGCTTGATCAGCGGGATCTTCACGTTCATGCGCCCCAAGTTGAGCCACGCCTGCGCCGTGTGCTCGCTCGAAGAGGTGATCTTCCCCATCAGCCGCGCGCGATCAAAATACGTCATCGACGTCACGGAAAACAGCGCCTCCAAATTCTGTACCGTGATCTGCTTCCCGTTCTCGTCCCAAATGGCGTGCAGGCGCAAAATATCGTCCGCAAGCATTCCCCTCGCCCTCCCTGTAAGGTTTTTACCCACAGTATAGCACATATGCGCCCAACAATCCACATCTCGGCGAAATTTTACAGGAAAAAGTGCGGATTTTGCATTCCATGTCAAGAACAATAGCTTGACATGGCGCGCTCTCCGTGGTATAATGGCATGGTTCCGAAATGAGGAGGGGATTGCGATGGAAAAGCGCTTTGAGCTCTCCCTTCTGTGCGATTTTTACGGGCCGCTTCTCACGGAAAACAGGCTGACGATGCTCAAGCTCTATTGCGACGAGGATATGACGCTGCAGGAGATCGCGGAACAGACGGGCATCACCCGCCAAGGGGTGAGCGACGCGATTCGCCGCGCCGAAAGGCAGCTCGTCGATTACGAGGACAAGCTCGGGCTGCTCAAGCGCTTCCGAAGCGTCCGAGGTATGGCGTCCGAATGCATCGAAATCCTGCGTTCGGGCGGAGATACAGAAAGTGCGATCCGAATCCTCACGAGGCTTTCGGACGGGGAAGGAGAGGAAGACCATGGCGTTTGAAGGGCTTACCGAGAAACTGCAGCAGGCGTTTGACAAGCTGCGCAACAAGGGAAAGCTGACGGAGCAGGACGTAAAGGGCGCGATGCGCGAAGTGCGCATGGCGCTGCTCGAGGCGGACGTAAACTTCCTCGTCGTCAAGGATTTCGTAAAGCGCGTGTCCGAAAGGGCAGTCGGCAAGGAGATCATGGAGAGTCTCACGCCCGGGCAAATGATCGTGAAGCTCGTGCGCGAAGAATTAACGGAGCTCATGGGCGGCTCCAACGCGCGCCTCTCCCACTCCCCGCAGGCGCCCACC
>CAYFRC010000080.1:4980-8234 GCA_964345325.1 uncultured Oscillospiraceae bacterium | reverse complement strand
ATGCAGCCGGAGCGCGAACACAGGCACGTAATTACCTTGACGGATGCGCAGTACGCCCTCGGCAAGCAGCGTTTCGTCGCGTGCTGGCGCTTTTTGTGCGCGCTTCCGGGCATGCCGTGCATGTACTACGGCGACGAAGCGGGGCTGTACGGCATGACGGATCCGTTCTGCCGCGCGAGCTACCCGTGGGGGCGCGAGGACATGGCGCTGCTCGAGGAAATCCGCGAGATCAACCTCGCGCGAAAGCGCGACGCAAGGCTTCAAAGCCCCGTCTATACGGCACAGGCGCTTTCGGACGATGTGCTGCTCCTGACAAAGGACGGGGAGCTTTCCGTCGTCTTAAACCGCGGCAACGAGCCGTTTAGTTATCGCGGAAATATTGTATCCCCCATCTCCTGCGCGGTGGTGCACGACAGCGCCGCAAAAGCGGGATGCTGACCTCCGAAGCCACCCCCGAAATGCTTCGTGCGTGGAAGCGGGCATATGCGCAAAACCGAAAGCTTCTTGCGCCCGACAGGAAGAGCGGCATAGAGGTCGACGCGTATTTTCGGGAGAAATACCACCCCGCGCCCTTTGCCTGTACCGCGTTTCGGGATGCAGTACAGGCCAATATCGTAGAGGATGATTTTTGCAGGGCAAAGCTCCCGCCCGGCGCGATGCCGAAAATCGCGACCTATCGCCTTTCGGATGCAGTGTATGTCGGGATCGACCTAACCACCGGCTATTTCCATGTCGAGAGCGAAAACACGGAGGAGATGGCGCGCATATACGACGACCTGTTCCTCTATCGCGGGCTCGACGAGGCGGACCTCGAAAACGCCTTCCTCGTCGCCCAATACACCTCCCTAAAACCCGAAGGATGAAAAAGCATCCCGCCGCAAATGTGCGGCGGGATGCCTCTTTATGTGCGAACCTATTCGTGAACCTTTCCGACGATGGACTTGTCGCGCCAACTGCCGCGCTTATACCAAAGGTAATTGAGAATCGCACCGGAAACCCACGCGGTGAGCAGCGATATATACAGCGCATCGGGAGAGCCGTGCGGATGCAGTTCGCTCCTCGTGAAATACGCGATGCAGTATGCGACGGGTACGCGAATCGCCACCGTCGTGATGACGGAGATCCATAGCGAGGGCATGGTATCGCCCGCGCCGCGCAAAATGCCCGCGAACACCTGCGAAAATCCCATCGCGATGTAGCCCACGGCGAGGATTTGGAACATTCGCCCCGCAAGATCGATGATGGACTCCGTCTGCGTGAAAAGCGATGCAAGGTTCTTTCCAAAGAACAGCAGGCACAGCGTCAACGCGGTGGAACACAGGAAGGTGAGCTTTGCGCCGTCCTTCGAGCCCCTGTTCACGCGGTCCATAAGACCCGCGCCGATGTTCTGCCCGACGAAGGTCGCAATCGCCATGCCGAAGGTGAAGTTCGGCAGCATCGCAAACCCGTCCACGCGCATGACCACCGTCGTCACCGCGACGATGTCGCTGCCCATGGAGTTGGTGAGCCGCTGCACGGCAACCTGCGCGAGGGAGAACACCGCCTGCGTGAGGCCTGCGGGAGTGCCCAGCTTGAGCAGCTGCAGCGCGAGCACTTTGTCGAGGCGAATCGTCTCGCGATTCATATCCACGATATCCTTGATTTGGAACAACCGCCAAATACACAGGATCGCCGAGACCGCCTGCGAGATAATCGTCGCCCACGCCGCACCCGCAACGCCCCAGCCCAAGTCGCGCACGAAATACACATCCAAAACCGTATTGAGGAGCGTCGCGAGCAGGAGAAACAACAGCGGCGTTACGGAATCGCCCATGCCGCGCAGAATGCCCGAGATGATGTTGTAAAAGGCGCTTGCAACGGTCCCGATAAAGATGATCGTAAGGTATTGCCGCGCCATATCGAAGATATTGTCCGGCGTTCCGAGAAGCGAGAGCAGTGTCGGCGAGAGCGTTACACCCAAAATCGTGATGATGACCGCCGCAAGAAATACCATGACGACGCTCGTGCCGATCGTCTTGGAGAGCAGCTTTCTGTCCTTCGCGCCGAAGTACTGCGAAACCATGATCCCCGCGCCAGAGGAGATCGCCATCATCAAAATCAGCAGCAGGAACACGATGGGGTTTGATGAACCGACAGCCGCCAGCGCTTCGTCTCCGACATATTTTCCGACGACGATCGCGTCCACGGTGCTGTACGTCTGCTGCGCAAAATTGCCGATCAAAAGCGGCACGGAAAATCGGAGCAGGTTGCGCATGGGGTTGCCCGTAGTCATGTCCTGCGCGCCGAAAAGCGCCTTGACTTTGCCTTGCATACCATTCCTCCCCTTTTTTTGCGTTAATGGGGCTTATTATACAGGCTACTCTCTGCTTTTGCAAGAAAGAACGTGTGAACTTATCGACGGAAAACCCGACGGGATGCACCCGTCGGGCAAAAAACTTTCGCAGTACGCCGATTATTCTTCCGTCTCCGGCTTTTCTTCGGTCTCCGGCGCTTCTTCGGGCTGCGGTTCCTCTTTGAGCGCCTGCGCTTCCGCGAGCGCCGCTTTCTCCGCCGCACGCTCCTTCTTGGTGAGCATGAGGTTGGCGAGGATGCCGAAGATCAGCGCGGTCGCGATCTCGGTAATGGTCACGCCGCCGACGGACAGGCTCAGCCCGCCGACGCCGAGGACGAGGATTGTGGAGACGACGAACAGGTTGCTGTTGTTGTCCAAATCCGTCTTCTGCACCATTTTGAGGCCCGATACGGCGATAAAACCATACAGCGCGATGCATACGCCGCCCATGACGCAGGACGGGATGGAATCCACGAAGGCGACGATGGGCGTGAGGAAGCTGAACAGGATGCAGCCGAATGCGGCGAAGGTAATCGAGAGGACGGAGGCATTGCCCGTGATGGCGACGCAGGCGACGGATTCGCCGTAGGTCGTGTTGGGGCAGCCGCCGAAGAACGCACCGACCATGGAGCCGACGCCGTCGCCGAGCAGCGTCCTGTCGAGGCCCGGCTCATTCAGCAGGTCGCGGTTGATGATGGAGGACAGGTTCCTGTGGTCCGCAACGTGCTCCGCAAAGGTCACAAAAGCGACGGGCACATATGCCGCGAGGATGGAGAGCACGTATTTGAAGTTCAGTTCGCCGAAAGCGGTAAATGCCTTGGTGAAGGTGAAGTCCGGAACGGAAAGGAAAGTCTTCAGCGTTGCGTCGCCCGTTCCCATATACGCGGGGAACACACTAAACAAATCCCACAAATACGGCCTT
>CAYFRC010000080.1:0-4970 GCA_964345325.1 uncultured Oscillospiraceae bacterium | reverse complement strand
GGGAACACACTAAAATCCATCACTTTGAGCGAATCGATGTTGCCGGCGAGGCCGATGAGCGTAAAGAGCGCCGCGACTGCATAGCCGCAGAGGATGCCGATGATGAACGGGACGAGCTTCACCATCTTTTTGCCGTAGGTGGAGCAGAGCATGGTCGCGCCGAGGGTAACGATGCCGCACAGCATCGCAACCCACATGGAGCAGACGGGAACGGCCGATGTGACTTCCTGAATCACGGCCTGTCCGTCCACAATCGCGGCGACCTGAGAGGTTACCATCGCGGTCACGTCGCCCTTGACGAGGTCGGCGACGGCGTTGCGCGCGAGGGAAAGCCCGATGAGGGACACGGTCGGCCCGATGACGACGGCGGGCATGATCTTATACAGCCACCTGACGCCCGAACGCCTCACGGTGTAGGCGATCGCGACATACACGAGACTCGCGAAGATGCCGCCCAGGATCAACCCCAGCCAGCCGAGCGACATGCTGACGCCGCCCGCAAACGCCGCAAACATGGGGTTAATAAAAGCGAAAGACGATCCGAGAAATACCGGACTCTTTCGCCGCGTGAAAATGAGATAGGTAATCGTGCCTGCACCTGCGCCGAACATCGCGGCCGCAGGGGACATTCCGTTGCCGATGATCATGGGAACGGCAATGGTCGCCGCCAAAATGGCGAGCATCTGCTGAAGCGCGAAGAGGAGCAGTTTGCCAAGTTTCGGCTTGTCTTCGACATCGTAGACGAGTTTCATGGAATACCCCATCCCTTCCTAATTGTTTCCCATTCTGTCAAACACCACGAGACCGCCGAAGCAGCATCGTGGTGAAAAATGGACTCTTCCAATATCCCCGATATGGCGCATGCCTGCTCGGTTTCCAAAGGATGATAGCACATTGTATGTCCCGTGTCAAGTTATCTTTCGCATGTAACGAACATTTCACGCAAAAAAAGCCTCCTCGTCCGACTTTTTCTGAGAGCCTTTTGATACTCCGTGGATAGTCCCGCTACCCTGTCAAGCTCACTCCATGAAAAAGAGGATTCCGCGCAGTCCGCGAAACCCTCATGAACCTTTTCTGCTATAGCGATTGGTCTTCTTCCTCCACAAACCGCACGGACGGCTGCGCGTTGAGCGACAGGGGGGCAATCTTTCCCGCCATCAGGTCGTAAAACGCCGCGCTCCCGATCATCTCGGCGTTGTCCGTGCAGAGGCGCGGCTCGGGCATATAGACCGAAAGGTGCATCTCCTCCCCGCGCCGCGCGACTTCGCGCCGCAGGAGCCTGTTCGAGGCGACGCCGCCCGCCAGCGCGACCTTTGTCGCGCCCATATCCGCGCAGGCGAGGAGCAGCTTGTCTACCAGCGAATCGACGACGGCTTTGCGAAACGATGCCGCGAAGTCCTTGGCATTCGGCGCTTCGCCGTTTTGGCGCATTTTGTGCGCAAGGTTTACCACGGCGGTCTTGAGCCCCGAAAAGGAGAAGTTGTATCTGCCCTCCGCCTTGGGGCGCGGGAATTTGTAGGCGTTCGGGTTCCCCTCTTCGGCGATCTTGTCGAGCAGGGGGCCGCCGGGATAGGGAATGGAGAGCACCCTTGCGACCTTGTCGAACGCCTCGCCCGCCGCGTCGTCCGTCGTCTGCCCCAAAAGGATGTACCTTCCGTATTCCTCGACGCGCACGATGTGGCTGTGCCCGCCCGATGCGACGAGGCACACGAACGGCGGCTCCAGATCGGGGTGGGCGATGTAGTTCGCGCTGACGTGCCCTTCGATGTGGTTTACGGGGATGAGCGGCTTTCCCGCAGCATAGGCATATGCCTTTGCCCAGCTCACGCCCGTGAGCAGCGCGCCCACGAGCCCGGGGCCGTTCGTCACGCCGACGGCGTCGATATCGGCGGGCGTAATGCCCGCCTTTTCCATGACATGCCTGTACAGCGCGTCGATCGCCTCCACGTGCATGCGGGACGCGATCTCGGGCACCACGCCGCCGTACAGCGCGTGCATGTCGATCTGCGAGGCGATTTCGCCCGCGAGCACGCGCCGCCCGTCCTCGACGATCGCCATCGCGGTTTCGTCGCAGGACGTTTCGACCGACAGAATCCGCGCGCGCCCGGCGCTTTGCAGCGTCTGCGCCTTTTGCTTCACAATTTCTTCGTAGCGCATGGCGTTTCTTACAGCTTTTGCAGGTAGCTCGTCACGAACGACTCCAGATCGCCGTCCATGACGGCGCCGATGTCCGCGGTTTCCGCGCCCGTGCGATGGTCCTTGACCATGGTGTAGGGTTGGAAGACGTAGGAGCGAATCTGGCTGCCCCATTCGATCTTTTTCATTTCGCCCTTCACGTCGCTCATCAGCTCCTGCTGCTGCCGCTCCTTCTCCTCCGCGAGCTTTGCGCGCAGCATGCGGAAGCACATCTCCTTGTTCTGCACCTGGCTGCGCTCGTTCTGGCACTGCACGACGATGCCCGTGGGCAGGTGCGTGATGCGCACCGCGCTGTCGGTTCGGTTGACGTGCTGCCCGCCCGCGCCCGACGCGCGGTAGGTGTCGATGCGCAAGTCCTCCGCCTTGATTTCGACCGCGCCATCGTCCTCGATCTCGGGCGCGACGTCGAGCGAGGCAAAGGAGGTGTGCCGCCGCGCGTTGGAATCGAACGGCGAAATGCGCACGAGCCTGTGCACGCCGCGCTCGCTCTTCAAATGCCCGTAGGCGTAATCGCCCGATACCTCAAACGTAACGCTCTTGATGCCCGCCTCGTCGCCCTCCAAATAGTCCAGTTCCTTGACGGTAAAGCCCATCCGCTCGCAAAAGCGCGTATACATGCGGTAGAGCATCTGCGTCCAGTCCTGCGCCTCGGTGCCGCCCGCGCCCGCGTGCAGCGCGAGGATGCAGTCCGACGCGTCGTATTCGCCGGTGAGGAGCGTCGCGAGGCGGATGGAATCGAGTTCCTTGTACAGCAAAGCGATCTCGTTCCGAATCTCGGGGACGAACGATGCGTCGTCCTCCTCTTCGGCGAGGTCGATCATTACCTCCAAGTCGTCCGCGGCGGACAGAAGGCGCTTATACTGCGCGATGCGCGTTTCCACGCCTCGGCACTTTTGCGTAACCTTCTGCGCGCGCTCCAAATCGTCCCAAAATCCGGGGGATGCCATATCTTCCTGCAGTTCGATCAGCTGTTCCTCAAGGTGACCCACGTCAAAGTGAGTCACCTGCCTCGGCGATCAAACCGCGAATGGCTTCCAAGTCCTGCATGAAGCCCTCGGTCTCGATCACAAAAATCACACCTTTCAGAATAATATACCCAATGTGTTACGCTTCGTTTTTCCCGCAGCAGTTCTTGTATTTTTTGCCGCTGCCGCAGGGGCACGGGTCGTTTCTGCCTACCTTTTCGCCGGCGGTAACGGGCTTTTTGGAGACGGAACCGCTGTCCGATCCGCCGTGGGATGCCGCGATGGGCGTCGCCGCCTCCTTGCGCTCCACGCGCACGCGCAGCGTCGCCATGTACAGCCTTCTGAGCGCGTCCTCCTGGATGAGGTGCGTCATCTCCTCGAACATCTCAAAGCCCTCGAGCTTGTATTCGACGATCGGGTCGCGGTGGCCGTAGGCGCGAAGCCCGATGCCGTCGCGCAGCTGATCCATCGCGTCGATGTGGTCCATCCAGCGCCTGTCCACCGCGCCGAGCAGCGCCACGCGCTCGAATTCGCGCATATCGATGCCCTCGTCCGTGAACAGCTTTTCGCGCTCGGCGTAGAAATCGAGCGATTTTTTCAGCAGCGTTTCCGAAAGCTCGCGGCGGCCGATGTCCTGCTTGGAGCGGAACGCCTCCTGTACCTCGTTCGGCTTCAGGCAGATGCGCTCCAGGTATTCGGAGAGCGCCTTGATGTCCCACGTCTCGCCGTCGTCGCCCACGCAGCAGCGATCCACGGCCTCCTTGATGAGCGCTTCGCGCATGGAAGCGATCTGCTGGCGCACGTCTTCGCCCTCGAGCACGCTTCTGCGCTGCCCGTAGATGGTTTCGCGCTGCTGGTTCATCACGTCGTCGAACTGGAGCACGTTTTTGCGGATGTCGTAGTTGCGGCTCTCCACGCGCTTCTGCGCGTTTTCGATCTGCTTGGAGAGCAGGCCGTATTCGATCGCCTGCCCGTCCTCCAGCGACAGCCGCGAGATGATGGGCTGGATGCGGTCGGAGCCGAACAGCCGCATGAGGTCGTCCTCGAGCGAAATGAAGAACTGGCTGGAGCCGGGGTCGCCCTGCCTGCCCGCGCGGCCGCGAAGCTGGTTGTCGATGCGGCGGGATTCGTGCCGCTCCGTGCCGATGATGTGCAGCCCGCCCAGCTTTACGACCTCGTCGTGCCCCGCGTCGGTCTCCACCTTGAATTTGGAGAGCAAATCGGTAAACACCTTGCGCGCTTCCTTGACTTCGTCCGGCACGTTTTCGGCGTGGCCGATCGCCTCTTCGATCATCTCTTCGTCATAGCCCTGCTTGCGCATGCTCTGGCGCGCCATGAATTCGGCGTTGCCGCCTAGGAGGATGTCCGTGCCGCGGCCGGCCATGTTGGTCGCGATGGTGACGGAGCCCTTATGCCCCGCCTGTGCGACGATCTCGGCTTCCTTGTCGTGGAATTTCGCGTTCAGAACGACGTGCGGGATGCCGCGCCTGTCGAGCATCTTGCTGACCAGTTCGCTCTTTTCGACGGACACCGTGCCGACGAGCACGGGCTGCCCCGTCGCGTGGCGCTTTGCGACTTCCTCCGCGACGGCATCGAACTTCGCCTTCTGCGACATGAACACCGCGTCGTTCATGTCCACGCGGATCATCGGGCGGTTCGTGGGGATCGTCACGACGTCCAGCGCGTAGATGCCGCGGAACTCCTCCTCCTCCGTCTTGGCGGTACCCGTCATGCCGGAGAGCTTTTTGTACATGCGGAAGTAGTTCTGGAAGGTGACGGTCGCCAGCGTCTTGCTCTCCCGCTCCACCT
>CAYFRC010000079.1:7169-8255 GCA_964345325.1 uncultured Oscillospiraceae bacterium | reverse complement strand
GGCAGCATCGAAAACCACACCATCCAAATCTCCGCCGACGGGATCACCGCCGTGGACAAATTCCTCATCCCGACGGGCGAGATTCGGGACGTGACGAATACGCCGTTTGACCTTCGCGTGGGGAAGCGGATCGGGGACGGATTGCGCGCCATATCGCAGGACGAGCAGATGGCGTTCGGCGGCGGGTACGACCACAATTTCTGCCTGAACGGGAGCGGCATGCGGAAGATCGCCACACTCACGGGCGCGAGCGGAAGGACGATGGAGGTATATACCGACCTTCCCGGCGTGCAGTTTTCTTCGGGGAACATGCTCGCACGCAGCGAAAAAAGCATCGGCGGGCGGCAGTACCAAAAGCACGACGGGCTCTGCCTTGAAACACAGGTCTGGCCGGATGCCTGCCACCACGCGCATTTCCCGCAGTGCCTTTTGAAGAAGGGCGAAAAATACGACACCACGACGAAGTACGTCTTCGGAAACCGATAATGCACACAAAAAAGGGAGGCTTTCCTTAAAAACGGAAGGCCTCCCTTTTTGCGCTACGGTTCCGAAAGATAGCGGCGCAGCATCTCCCGACACACCTCGGGATCGGGGCGAATCTGCCACACGCCGCCGATCGTGCCGCTTTCAAACGTGCCGTCCGCGGGCAGGCGATACAGCCTGACGGAGGACGATTGCAAAACGGCGAGCCCGCCGATGGCGATTTCCGCATAGAGCGGCATATCGTCCGTATGCAGCGCGGACAGTGCCGTTTGCGCAGCGTTGATGAGCGTCAGCGGGTTTTTTGAGCGTTTGAGTTTTTGGAGAATTGCGTGCAGCACCACGCGCTGACGCGAAGTGCGCGCGTAGTCCGAATCGATCTTGCGGATGCGGCAGTACGCGAGCGCCTGCTCCCCGGTGAGATGGGTGTTCTCGCCGTATTCGGTAAGCTCTATGAGCGGCGAAAAGTCCTTCAGCGCGCTGCGGCGGGAGCGCATCCCGCGATTGACGCGCTCTGCCTCCGACTTCGTGACATCCACCTCGATGCCGCCGACGGCATCGACGAGCGCCTGAAACGATGCGTAATTGACCGTAACGACGTACCTG
>CAYFRC010000079.1:0-7159 GCA_964345325.1 uncultured Oscillospiraceae bacterium | reverse complement strand
CCTGACATCCACATCGAACAGGTATTTGACGCACGATTTCACGAGGTTCGCGCCGCCGAGCTTGTAGGCGGCGTTGAGCTTATGCCTGCCGTAGCTGCCCATCGTGAGCATGACGTCGCGCAGCATGGACGTGAGCACCAGCCTTCCGTCCTGCGGGTTGTAGGAGGCGAGGATCATCGCGTCCGTGCGCCCGTGTGTCGATTCGCCGTCGATGCCGAGCAGCATCACGTGTACGTAGCCGTCCGCATCGGTTGCCGACTGTGCCACGAGGCGCGCGCCCGCATACAGGGCAAAAAAGAGCACGAGGCAAAGTGCCACAAAGCGCAAAAACGGATGCCGCCTCTTCCTTTGGTTTCGAGAAGAGCGCGGCCTCCTCTTTTCGTAGATATCGATCGCCATATTTTATTGTCCTTCGTTTTCACTCGCCGCGTCCGCGATGGAAGATTCGAAGGTGTGCGGAATCTGCGTCCACTTCGGCGGCTTCGTTACGAGGCACAGAAGGTTCGCGGGTATCCACGTAAACAGATAAAAGCCCATGAGAAGCGACTGCGGGAACAGCTTCTTTGAGTAATTGCCGGATGCAAACGTCACGATGAGCGTGAAGGCGAGCCCCGTAAGGAACATGCCCACGATCGCCGTGAGAAGCGAATAGAACGTCGCCGGCCAATTGTGGAGCACGATGTTGCGAATGAACTGGAACACGGCAAAGACGATCGGAAACAGCGCCACCACCTGCGTCACGATCGCGCTGAAGAGCATCAAATTGTCGAATGCCTGCAGGGTGCGCTTTTGGAGAAGCTGCCCGGAAAACTTCTTGAAGCACTGGAACGAGCCTGCGCTCCACCTTCTGCGCTGGGTGAAGGAATCTTTGAGGGTGACGGGCTGCTCGTCGTAGGTGACGGCATCTTCCATATAGGCGATCTTGTAATCGTGAAGCGCGCAGATCGCGTTGTATTCCAAATCCTCGGTAAGGGTCTCCATCACATACCCGGTCTCGGAAATGATCTTTCGGCTGAACAAAACGCCCGTGCCGTTTAGGGACGCGGACATGCCCAGCGCCGCGCGGGAGCGGTTGAACAGCGAGTTCATAAACCAAAAGAAGATAGAGGTGCAGCAGGAAACCCAGTTGGCATAGGGATTCTTGCTCTCGCGCCGCGCCTGACCGACCTCGTAGCCTGCGCACAAGGTGTTGTTGGCAGCCTGCAGGAAATTCTTGTCCACAACGTTGTCCGCGTCCAACACCACATAGCCGTCAAACGCTTCCTTTTCGAGTTCCAAAAACTCGCGTCTGAGCACTTCGCCCTTGGAGCGCATGTCGTCGCCTACACGCATCACCCGCGCGCCGGCTTCTCGTGCCGCACGCTCGGTGTTGTCCGTGCAGTTGTTGGGGATAACGATGATCTCGTAGAGCGATTTCGGATAGGTTTGCTTTTGAAGGCTATCTATAAGGAAGGGGACGACCGCCTCTTCGTTCCGCGCGGGAATCAGCGCGGCGAGGCGCTTTACGGGCGCGTGATGTGGTATGGACGGGTACTTTTTGATCAATCCGATGAGGGCAATCGCGGCGTAAAAAGCGCCGTAGACGAGCCCGAAAATCCCCGTGATCAGGATGAAGAGAGCCAAACAATTCACCTCGTAGTCGTATATTGCAGCACCGCGTTTTCCGGCTGCGCGTAGTGTTTGAGCTGTTTTTCGTATAGCGCCACGAGGCGCGGGCGGTTGTACCGCTGTATGGCGATGAAGGGGATATTGCCCACGCAATAGAGGAACGCCGCCAATGCGCCGTCCGCTTCGCCCATTAGGCGCCTTACGAGGGGGGAGAGCGCGATCAATAGCCAGTGGACGAATTCAGCCGAGCACGTCTCTTGAATGAGCCGCTTTACATACCGTGGCTCGCGCAGGGCGACCCTGGTCAGCTTCTTTTTGAAGGCACGCGGCATGACTTTCGACATATCCGGAAGCCGATCCTTCCACGCTTGGATGCGGAACTTTTCGTAGAATTTCCCGCCGTCCTCAAAGCGGAAGGGCTTGAACGGAAATTCGCGAAAACGCATGCGCGACCTCGGAAGCAGTTCTCCGATCAAGAAGCTCGGTATGCCGATCAGAGCAACGACGAATGCAAAACGCAAGAAATCCCATAGTACGCCGAGCAAAAACCGCGCCATATGATTACCTCCACAAATAGACAGTATAACACATCTGCGTGAACCGACATCGCTACATATGTAGCGATTGTGTTAAAGACCATCCACGTGTACCGATCGCAGAGGGAAACGGTGCCGATCAGTCGAGCGCGTAGTCGCCCTCCGCCTTGTCCGTCCTCGCGAGCCAGCGCCCGCCTGTGAAATCGGGAAACGCTACGGATGCGCCGCCCGCTGCGATAGACTGTTCGCTCAGGGGCGTCACTGCCATCCACGTCGCCGCGTCGTACACGTCGATCGGCGGATTCGTGCCGTTCTGCACGGATTCGACGAACGCGCGCAGGCACAGATAGTCCATGCCGCCGTGGCCGCCGCGCCGCCCAAACTCTTCGTATTCCCTCCAGATGGCGGGCTTATATTGTTCCAGAGAGGCTTCGTCCGGCGTCCATACTTCTTCTTTGCGCATATCGCCCTCGGCGACCTTGGGGTCGTCCTCAATGTAGATGGCGCGCTTGTCTTCCATCCAAATGCCCTTTGTGCCCATAATCTGCCCGCCGCGCGAATACGGGCGGGGGAGGGTGCAGGAGTGCGTGAGCTGAATGGTCTCGCCGTTTGCGCACTGAATGAGCGTCGTCACGATGTCGCCCTGACGAACCTTCGCATTGCAAAGCGCAGAGTCCTGTCGGTTCGCCTTCATCCATTCGGAAAGCCCCGCGGCCTTTGAGGACATGCTCACCAGGGAAACCATGCGGTTTCCGCGGTTGATGTTCAGATATTTTGCGATGGGGCCCAGTTCGTGCGTGGGATACAATTCGCCGTTTCGGTTCAGGAAGTGGCGCAGGCGGTAGTGGCGGATGACATCGCCCTTGCCGATTTCGGCGCGCAGGTCGTGCATATAGCCGCCCGCACAGTGGACGATCTCGCCGAAGACGCCCTTGCGTACCATTTCGAGCAGCGTCATCTCGACGTCGTTATAGCAGCAGTTTTCAAGCAGCATGCAGGGAACGCCGGTCTCTTCGCTGGTTCGAACGAGGGAGAAGCACTCTTCGACCGAAGATGCGCCGCCTACCTCCATCGCGACGCGCTTTCCCGCGCGCATGGAGAAATTCGCGATCATGGTGTGGGTCTCCCAGCTCGTCATGACGACAACCGCCTCTACGTCCTCGCGCGAAATCGCCTCTTTATAATCCGTCGTGCCGAAGGGGACAAAGCCCTGCGCCTTTTCGCAGATGTCCTTTCCTTTTTGAATGCGGTCTTCATATAGGTCGCATACGGCGCGAACGCGCACGTCGGGCATGGAAAGCAGCGTCTGCATTTGTCCGCAGCCCCTGCCGCCGAGCCCGATAATTGCCAAAGATATTTCCCGCCCCTTATCTCCCATCGCCATATAAATCACGCCTCCGATTCTTTGAGCTATATCTATTATATCAAATCGCGCGGGAAAAGAAAAGCGTTTTGCTGGACAGAAATGTGTTTTTGTGATAAAATCCAAGACACATTCTGTTGAGGAGGCACTGCCCTATGGAAAACATTCCGCGCGAAATGCGCAAGACGGAAGATACGTGGAAGTTGGAAGATATTTTCGGGTCGAACGACATGTGGGAGGAGGCGTTTCGCCGCGCCGCCCGGGCAGTTCCCGATCTAAAGCGGTTTGAAGGACGGCTTTCTCAAATGGACGTTCTCGAAGCGGCCTGCCGCGAGACGTTCGCGTTAGAGCGGGAATTGGAGGCGCTGTTCGCGTATGCGCGCATGCGGCGCGACGAAGACAACGGCGTTTCGCTCTATCAGGGAATGGCAGACAGGGCGCAGACGCTTTTTACGGACTTCGGCACGGCGGCATCTTTTATCGCGCCGGAGCTCTTGTCGCATAAAGAGGAGTATCTCGAAGAAGCGATGCACGCGCCCGCGCTTTCGGACTACAGGATGTTTTTGGACGGCATCATCCGCCGCAGGGCGCATACGCTCTCGAAAGAGGAGGAGCGCGTGGTCGCAATGGCGGGCGAAATGGGCGCATCTCCCTCGACAATCTACGACATGCTGACGGATGCGGATTTGAAATTCCCCAAGATATCGGGAGAAGACGGGGAAGAGGTGGAGCTGACGCACGCGAACTACATTCCGCTCATGATGTCGCGCGACAGAAATGTGCGAAAAGGCGCGTTCGAGGCGCTGTACGGCACGTATGCCTCCTTCAGCGCGGCGATTCCGGCGATCTACGCCGCGAGCGTCAAGAGCGATATGTTTTCCGCGCGGACGGGGAAATTCGTCACGTGTTTGGAAGCAGCGCTTTATCCCGACAACATCGATCTGTCCGTATACAAAAACCTCATATCGGCGGTACACAACCACCTGCCCGGGCTCAACCGCTATTTGACGATTAATGCGCGCGCCTTGGGGCTTTCCGAAATGCACATGTACGACGTGTACGCCCCCGCGACAAAGGGCTTTGATATCAACATTTCTTTCGACAAGGCGTATGATTTGGTCGTGGATTGCCTAAAGGTGCTGGGCGAGGACTATCAGGAAGTGCTGCGCCGCGCAAAGGACGAGCGGTGGATCGATCCGTATCCGAATGTCGGCAAATCCTCCGGCGCGTACTCTTGGGGAACCTACGATTCACACCCCTATGTGCTGCTCAATTACGCGGAAACCTTGGACGGATTGCAGACGGTCGCGCACGAAATGGGGCATTCCATGCACACATTCTATTCCGCGAAGGCGCAGCCGTTCCCGCTCGCGGAGTATTCGCTGTTCGTGGCGGAGGTCGCCTCCACCGTAAACGAGGTGCTCGTGCTCATGGAGCTTTTGGAGCGCTATCCCGAAAAAGACGCGCAGGCGTATCTTCTGAACAACCTGCTCGATTCCTACAGGACGACGCTCTTCAGGCAGACGCAGTTTGCGGAATTTGAGATGCGCTCGCACGAGATGGCGGAGGGCGGCGAACCCTTAAACGCCGATACGCTGAACCGCGAATACGGCGCAATCAACGCCTTGTACTATCATTCGCTCGTACAGGACGAAGAGATCCGCTGCGAGTGGATGCGCATCCCGCATTTTTATCGCGCGTTCTACGTCTATAAATACGCGACGGGCTTTTCTGCCGCGATGGCGCTCGCCTCGAAAATCCGAAGGGAGGGCGCGCCCGCGGTCGAGGCGTACAAGAAGTTCCTTTCGGCGGGATGCAGCCTGTATCCCATAGAAGCTCTGAAACTCGCCGGCATCGACATGTCCAAGCCCGAACCGGTAGAAGAGGCGCTGGCGATGTTCGAGCAATTGGTGGAACGGTACGAAAAGGTTATGGAATAAACCAAGTGAATGGGCGGCTGCAAAAGTGCGGCCGCCCGATTTTTTCCCTTTTTTTAAAAAAATAGTTGCACTTGGCAACTGTTTGTGCTATACTACAGCGGCAAGTTTGATTAAAATACCGAAAGGAGAGGAGCACGCATGTTTTCCCGCATCCTCGGAAACCTCCTGTTCATCGGGCGGTGCCTCAACACGTTTCAGAGGCAGGCTCCCGTGGATACGGAGCTGATTCCGTCGCAAAACATCTTAATCAGCTATATATGCCGCTGCCCGGGCTGCACGGCGGAGGATCTGATTCGCGAATACGGCCTGCACAAATCCCGCGTGGCGCGGCTCATGACGGTTCTTGAGAAAGGCGGGTATGTCACGCGCTCGGTATCGGAGAAGGACGCGAGGTGCCGCCTGCTTTATCCAACGGAAAAGGCGCTCTCCATCTACCCGCAGCTCGAGGCGCAGTACGAGTTCTACACGGATGAAATCCTGACGGGGCTTTTGGCGGAGGAGACGGAGGCGCTGCAAAACCTTACCGAGCGCATCCGCGAAAACGCCGCGAAGCTCATAGAAAACGCAAAATGATGGGAGAAAGTGTATGAACGTCATTTTTCGGTACATGAAGCCGTATACGAAGATGATCCTGCTCGCAATCTTCATCAAGTTCTTGGGCACGGTGAGCGAGCTGTTTCTGCCGTATGTGTTGGAGCACATCATCGACAACGTCGTTCCTTCGGGGGACATGAAGCTCGTCGTGCGATGGGGGCTTCTCCTGTTCCTGACGGCGCTGCTCACATGGGGGTTTAACGTGCTCGCGAACCGCACGGCGATTCGCAACGCGCATTTTGTGAGCTACGACATACGGCAGGACCTGTTTGCCAAGACACTCAACCTGAACGGTAGGCAGTTCGACTCCTTTGGCCTTCCGAGCCTCATCAGCCGCATGACATCGGACAGCTATAATGTGCAGTCCGCCGCGCAACAGCTGCAAAGCCTCTGCGTGCGCGCGCCGATGATGCTTATCGGCGGCATCTTTATGACGCTGATGATGGACAGATACCTCGCGCGCATCCTTCTATATATGCTCCCCGTGTTGTTTTCGATCATGCAGAAAAAGCTCGACGATGTCGTTCGCATCATGCGCGAAAACATTACGGGTATCCGGGTCGTAAAGGCGCTCAGCAAGACCGAGTATGAAAAGAGGCGCTTCCACGGCGCGAACGACGCGATGGCATACAGCGACATTCACGCATCCACGGTCATGGCGCTTCCGGGGCCGCTCATGCAGAGCCTGCTCAACATCGGGCTCACGCTCGTCGTCTTCATCGGCGTGCGCCGCGTCAACGACGGGGCGACGGAGCCGGGCGTAATCCTCGCGTTTCTGACGTATTTCAACATGATTACCATGGGCGTGATGGGGTTGAACCGCATTTTTATCTCTATGTCGAGGGCTTCCGCGAGCGCGACGCGCATCGGCACCGTCATCGATACGCCGACGGATCAAGATGTGCTGCCCGAGGAGGAGGGACTCAAACCGAGCGGCGACGGGTTTATTCGCTTTGAGAACGTCTCCTTTTCCTACGCGAGGGACGCTCAGACGCAAAATGCCGATTTTGCGGGCGGCGAGCGGCAAAATGCCCTGGACGACATCACGTTCTCCATCCGAAAAGGCGAGAGCCTCGGAATCATCGGGCCCACCGGCTGCGGCAAGACGACGATTATCA
>CAYFRC010000078.1:0-8256 GCA_964345325.1 uncultured Oscillospiraceae bacterium | reverse complement strand
ATGCGCATTCGCGGGGCATCTTCGCCGCGCGCTCGGACGGGGATGAACAGCGCATTGAAGAGGCGCTGCGAATTACAGGCATGACGGATTTTCGCAAACAGTCCGCACTGACGCTCTCCGGCGGCGAATTGCAGCGGACATTTCTGGCGCAGGTATTTGCGCAGAGCCCGAATTTGCTGCTGCTTGACGAGCCGACCAACCACCTGGACCTGAAATACCAAAAACAGACCTTCGCGCTCATCGCGCAATGGCTGAAGACGCCGGGGCGCGCCGTGCTCTCCGTCGTCCACGATTTGAGCCTTGCGCGCGCATACGGAACGAAGGCGCTGCTGCTCGACGGCGGCAAGGTCGCCGCGCAGGGAGATGCGCGCGAGGTACTGAGCGCCGAAAACCTGCAAAAAGTGTACGATATGGACGTTTTTTCGTGGATGCGCAAAATGCTTTCGCAATGGGAAGAATCCCCGGAAGCCTGAAAACCATCATTCGGGCTGCATCATTGCAGCCTTTTTTAGTCCCCCATGTCCGATGCGACGATGTGCTTTGCCCATATGCCCTTTTTTACGAGCGTAACGCCGAGTATGTCTTTGAGCTGCCCCACCCCCTCGATGCAGGCATACATGGGCACGATCGGAAGGTTTGTAAACCGTGCAATAATCCACGCGCATCCGAGGTTCAGAACCAGCGTACTCACGCAGTCAAACAGGAACGTAATGTCCGTTCGTCCGCCGGACTGCAACGTGAAAAAGCAGCAGTGCGATATGGAAAACAGCGGCATGCACAGCGCCAATATGCGAAGGATTGCAGAGGCAGTCTCCTTCACTTCGTGTTCGGCCTCGTATATGCCGAGGATTTTCGGCGCGGACAGGAGCATGATGCCGCACGTCGCGAGCGTCGCGAGGAACATCGTCGCCATGAGCTTCCACACGAGCGCTCTCGCCTTGTCTATGTCGTTCGCGCCCAACGCCTGCCCGACCATGATCGCGACCGCATTGCCCATGGCAATATAGACGACAGCGAACAGGTTGTTCACGTTGGAAGCGATATTGCATGCGGCAACCGCCGCGATGCCGCGCGTCGAGTAGCATTTGAGAATCATCGCGATGCCGGTCGACCACAGAAATTCGTTCGCGAGGAGCGGAAATCCCCGAATCGCAATGCTCCTCCACAAAAGACCGTTGACATGCATATTGTCATACGCGCCGATGAGAAAGCGATAGCGATCCTTGCGCCTGTGCGCGGCGATGCCGAGGACGCCAAGTTCGACAATGCGCGATATCGTCGTCGCAAGCGCGGCGCCCAATACGCCGATCTGCGGAAAGCCCATGCGCCCGTAAATAAAGAGGTAGTTGAGGCACAGATTCACAAAAACCGTTATGAAGGACGCAACCATCGCAAGGCGCGTTTCGCCCTGTTCGCGAAGCGCGCCCGCATAGGCCTGCGATATCGAAAACGCGAACAGCCCGGGAAGCATCCCGCGCATATAGGAGAGCGCATAACGCATCGTCTCCGCGCGGGCGGCGGCGCTTTCCGCATCCTCCAAAAATGGCGCAATGAACCTTTGCGGCGCTATCCAAAATATCGAGATGAAGATTGCCGAAAGTGCCGATGCCATCAGAATCTTCACGCGGAAGCACTGGCGAACACCCGCCTCGTTTTTCGCGCCCCCGTACTGGGTCGCGAAAATTCCCGCGCTCGAAAGCACCGCCATCACGCACAGGTTAAATATAAAAAGGAGTTGGTTCACAATCCCGACCGCGCTTATCTGCAACGTGCCCAGCCGCCCGACCATCACATTGTTGAGCAGAAACACGGCGTTTGCCACCAGGTTTTGGGACAAAATCGGCGTGACAATCGAAAGTACGCCCCTGTAGAACGCCCGGTCGCCAAAAAAGGTATCCCGTAACGAACGCAAGGTGCATCGACTCCTTTTCAAGTTATGCGGTTCATATCTGCCCCTTTTCAAGGAGTGCCAGTGCGCCGAAGGGGGTACCGCCTTCCAACGCGCCAAACACGCAGCAATCCGTTTTCCCCTCTTGAGACAGCTTCTCAAAAATGCCCGCCGCCGGAAAGATTGCCGTGCCATCTTCTGCCATAGTGCCTTCCACGGCTTCGGTGCGCATGTCGTACCCGCATACGACCATATGGACGGACGTTATGGGTGCATCCGCCGTCAGCGCGATGCGGATTTCTTTTGCATCCACGGAAAGCGCCCTCGCCTCCGCCTTAAAATGCGCGTCCGAAAACGGGCGCACTTCCCGAAGGGCTTGCAGTACCGAATTCCTGTCGAAGGCGTGCAGCGCATCGCGCCCACAGATTGTTTTTTCCGCCTCGCACCATTCGGCATAGAGCCTTTCCTTTATCGCTCGAATATCAGAAGCGACCGATGCGTAGTGCATCTCGGCGAGGTTCCCGAAATCGCGCAAAAGCTGCCAGCCATCGTTTCGATGTGCGACGGAATGCGGGTAGTACGAAAGGTGCCTGCGCATTTCGAAAACCGGGTCGTCCATCGCATCGATCTCTTCGCATATGCCGCACAGCGGATGCAGCGGGAGATACGGCTGCTGGCACGGCCTTCCCATGGCAGTCCAGCACAGGGTTCGCTCGGTCTCCCGCACGAACTGTACGACGATCGATTCCACCGTGGTATCACGGCATATGGAGGTTTTTTCTCCGCCGTGCGGGGCGCGCCGTTCGCCGAACTCGGCGTAATCCTCCGTTCCCTCGTAGTGGAAGGACAATACATCCATCATTTCCTTGGGCGTAATCTTATGGTCCGCGCGGACGGAAAATGTGAGCTCGTCCGGGACCTTCTTTTCGTGTTGCAGCTTATAGATCGCATATTTCTGCCTAGGCACGTTGATATCCGAAAGGTACCGATCCCGCGACTGGTAGGCATCGTAAAAATCGAACGCCCCCTTTTTCGGGTCGTACCAGCCGCGCTTTTCCGCATAAGAAACGAGGTCCTTTGAGGAAACCATTTCCGGCGCCTCGCTTAGCGTGTGGAAGGTATAGTGGTTCGGGATGGAGACGATCGCGTCGTCCGGAACGCGGGCGGCGATATACTGAAAGCCCTGCACCACCTGAAACACATACGCCTCGTCCCTGTCGGCAACGGTGTAAATCCTTCCGGGGAGCGCATATCCGTACCGTTCGACAAATTCGACGAGGAGCTCGAGCGCGTTTTTCGCGCTTTTCGCGCGCTCCGCGCAGATGCGGCGCAGGTTGTACGCGATTTTTCCCTTTACGGTATCCTCCCGCGAGCCGCAGCTCGAATTGGAGACGATGCACACGCCGTTTTCATTCAAAAACAGGTCGGATGCGGACACGCCGCCCTTTTCGCCGCGCACTTCGGTCCAATAAAAGCCGTATGTCGCCTCCGCCTGCGGAATTTCCACGCAATCCGCCTCGGCGGGAAGCATCTCCCCCGTCTCGTGCCGCATGGCGGGCATATAGCCGTGTCGAATGGTTCTGCGGCCGCCGTCGTCCTCGTTGTGTCCTAAAATGACGAAGCCCGTCGCACTCGCGTTTTTCCCGATGACCACCGTCATGCAGTCGGCTGTCATATCTCCGTCTCCTCCCACACTTTCCGTTGCCGATAGTATACCAACTTTCGCGCGCATAGAAAAGCCCCCGTCCGTTAAAGGCGGGAGCATTTTTTTCATTCCGATTACAGTTCTTCGATGAGCTTCTTCGCAAGGTCTGCAGCGGAAGCGGCGTCGGTAGAATAGCCGTCCGCGCCGATTTCGTCCGCGTAGCTCTGCGTCACGGGAGCGCCGCCAATCATGACCCTGACCTTGTCGCGGATGCCCGCGGCGGTCAGCGCGTCGATGCCCGCCTTCATGGAGGGCATGGTCGTGGTCAGAAGTGCGGACATGCCCAAAATCTGCGCGCCTTGGTTCTGCGCGGCATCCACGAACTGCTCGGGCGATACGTCGACGCCCAGATCCAGCACGGTAAAGCCCGCGCCTTCGAGCATCATGCCAACCAAGTTCTTGCCGATATCGTGCAAATCGCCCTTCACGGTGCCGATCGCAACCGTGCCGCGGGACTGCACGTTCGCAGCCACCAGCAGGGGCTTCAAAATCTCCGTGCCCGCCTTCATCGCGCGCGCCGCGATGAGCACCTCGGGAACGTACACTTCGTTGTTCTTGAACATCTCGCCGAGTTCGCCCATTCCGACGACGAGCCCCTCGTTCAGGATCGCTTCGGCACTTACGCCCTCGGCGACCGCGTCCGAAACCAGCGTCTTTACGACCTTAGCTCTGCCGTTTTTCACCGCATCTGCGATAGCGCGAAGATCCGCCATAGAAAACCCCTCCCATTTCCATCGATGTACCGATATTGTAACACGATGTGCCACGGTTTTCCTGCGTTAATCGGCAAGAAAATAGGAATTTCTTGCGATCTTCACAGGTTGTACCGCACATTGGCACATCATTTCTTCTCTTGGATAATCTGCTCGATGATCGACTGCATCTGCTCTTCCTTCTGCTCGATATCGGTCAAGAGCTTCATCTGCGCGCGGGCGCGGATCAGGTTGTGATCGGGCGAGCGCACGCGGAAATACGGGTCGCCGTCCATGTAGTCCGTCAAAAAGCGCATCGCCAATTCGCAGGTGATGACCTTAACGCCCAGCGGCAAGAGCCGCAGCTCCTCCGACTTCAAAAAACCGTTCGTTTCGGACAGGAAGCCCCTCGTGAACAGGGTGAATTTTTCAAGGTCCAAGTGGATCTTGTCCGTGTTCGGCTCGTCCTCCGCGGCGGTCGATGCGCCGAAGCGGATCGCGTCGCCGTAATCGTACAGCGACGAACCTGGCATGACCGTGTCCAGATCGATCACGCACAGCGCCTTGTCCGTCTTGTCGTCGATCATGACGTTGTTGATCTTCGTATCGTTGTGCGTTACGCGAAGCGGCAGATCCCCGTTTTCCAACAGTTTCACGATCGCGCCCATCATCTTGCGCCGATGGAAGAAGAACTCGATCTCATCGTCCAGATCGCGCACGCGTTTCGCCTTGTCCACGTCGATCGAGCGCACAAAGGCGTAAAACCGCTTGGTCGTATTGTGAAACCCGGGGATCGTCTCCGTCAAATCGTGCGCGGGAAAGTCCGCGAGCCGCTTTTGAAATTCGCCAAATGCGCGCCCCGTCTCGAAGAAATGCTCCGGCTTCTTCACAAAGTTGTGCGCGGTGGCGTGGTTGATGTAGACATAGGCGCGCCAATAGTCGCCGTCCTTGTCCAGATAAAACGATTCGCCGTCCCGCGTGTAGACCAGTTCCAAAACGCGCCTGTCGGAGGGGATGCCGTCCTTTTGGTAGCTTTCCTTCAGATGGTTGGTGACCATCGCGATGTTTTGCATGACGGCATACGGGTCCTTGAACACGTAGGTATTGATGTGCTGCAGGGTGTAGTGAAAATCCTTCCTGCCCTCCGTGTAGACGAGATGATAGGTGTTGTTGATGTTCCCGGAATGGATCTCGTCTGCGGTTTTGTATTTGCCGCGAAAGCAAAACAACGGCAGAACGTGCTTGATCGTATTGTAAGGCATAAAATGCCCTCCTCTTATTTCATTTCTGCGAAAGCCGCAGCGCGTTTTCGAGATCCTCGATCAAATCTACCACATCCTCCAGCCCGACCGATACGCGGATCATGTCGGCAGAAATCCCGCCGAGTGCGAGCGCCTCCTCGTCGAGCTGGCTGTGCGTCGTGCTCGCGGGGTGGATGATGAGGCTCTTCGCATCCGCAACATTGGCGAGGTGCGAGAAGATCGTAAGGTGCTCTATGAACTTTCTTCCTGCTTCCAGCCCGCCCTTGATGCCAAACGTCAGGATCGAGCCGCATCCCTTGGGCATGTATTTTTCCATGCGCGCGCGATACCTGTCGTTTTTGAGGTACGGATAGTTGACCCACGACACGTATTCGCTTTCGGACAGGAATTCGGCGATCTTCTCGGCGTTGCGGCAGTGCCTTTCCACGCGCAGCGACAGCGTCTCTATGCCCAGCAAAATCAAAAAGGCGTTGAAGGGGCTGAGGCACGCGCCCTCGTCGCGCAAAATCTGTGCGCGGAGCTTTTTCGCGAAAGCATCCGCGCCGAGGTCGGCGTAGACGATGCCGTGATAGCCCGGGTCGGGATCGTTGAAATCGGCGAAGCGCGCATTCCCCTTCCACGGGAAAGTGCCGTAATCGACCACGATGCCCGCGACGGACGTACCGTGCCCGCCGAGGTATTTCGTCGCGGAGTGGACGCAGATATCCACGCCCCAATCCTTCAGCCGCACGAGATACGGCGTTCCGAACGTGTTGTCGCAGATGACGGGAAGGCCGTGCTTGTGTGCGATTTTGCATACGGCCTCGATATCGGGGCTGTTGATGTTCGGGTTCCCGAGCGTCTCAAAATACACAGCGCGCGTCTTGTCGTTGATCGCGCTCTCCAGCGCATCAAAATCGTCGATATCGACGAGGTGGCACTGTATGCCGTGGCGCGCGGGGAGCCTGTCGGCAAAGAGCGTATGCGTGCCGCCGTACAGTGTAGACGCGGCGACAATCTCATCCCCGCGCACGGCGAGGTTGCAGATCGCGGCGGTAATCGCTGCCATGCCGCTCGCAAATGCGACGGCACTAATACCGCCCTCGAGCGCGGCGACGCGCTTTTCGAGCACATCGGTTGTGGGGTTGTTGATGCGGGTATAGATGTTGCCCTCCTTGCGCAGGGCAAAAACCTCCGCAGCATCCTCGACGCTTTCAAAGGTGTAAGACGTGGTTTGGTAGATCGGCACCGCGCGGGAACCGGTCGCAGGGTCCGGAGTCTGCCCCGCGTGCGCCTGCAAGGTGTCAAATCGCGGATTTTTCAGAGACATTGCATCATATCCTTTCTCCGTTGAACGCTTTTGTATGCAATCATTATAGCAGAAATATGCGCATTTGAAAACCTTCTTTGAAAACATGCCGCATTTCGCGAGACCAGAAAACGGAGCCGCGCGATGCGACTCCGTTTCCCCGTGGGTACGCCGTAAAACCTATTTTCTGTAGCCGCACTTGGGGCAGACGCCGTTTTCATTTAAGGCGATGCCGCATAACGGGCAGCGGTCGATGTCGTTCCTGGTCACATATTCTTCGGATGCGGCGTTCACACCGCTGGTGAAGGTGAGTTTGGCGATGTTCAGCTTGTCCTTCAGGAGATCGTATACAATCTTGATCATGCCTTCGACGGTCATGGTTTCCTTCGTGACGACAAGGCGGCACTCGGTGTACGCGGTCGCGAGCTCGGTCTTGAAGGCGGGTCCCTTCATTTGGTTCGTCGGCGCACCGTCCTTAATGCCCTGCTTCTCATACACGTCGAGGATGGCGGGAAGCAGCGGATCGTCATGGCGCAGAACCAGCGCATGGTCGAAGTTCTTGAGCACTTCCCAGGCGGTCTTCTGAATCTCGTTGCAGGGAAATACCATGTTGACACCGGGGTTTACGGAGTCTTCCACTTCGATGGTCAGCACGCCCGTGTGTCCGTGCAGATACTGTGCTTCTCCCTTGAATCCGTAAAACCTGTGCGCATACTGCAAATCCAATTTCGCAATGCTCCTCATGCCGAACCCTCCCTACTATATATTTACGGGATGCACCTACCTACGCCCCGCATGCGTACAATGAAACGGTTCCTGTGTTCTTTCAGGAATCCTTCCGGCAGTTTGGGCAGATGCCCTTGAAGACGATGGTGTGCCCCGTGAGCTGAAACCCGTGGGTGTCTTTTACGGATTTCTCCAAATCATCAATATACTCCATATCCACATCGAAGAGCCGTTCGCACTTTGTGCAACGGACGTGGTAGTGGTTTTGGCAAATGTGATCGAATCGATCCGCCCCGCTGGGTACTTCTACCCTTTGTATCTCACCGAGCCCGCACAGGCGGTTTAGATTTCTGTAAACGGTCGCCCTGCCGATGCTTGGATGCTCCTTTACAAGCGTTTCGTAAATCTCATCCGCGGTGGCTTGGCACTTTAGCTTGTTGACAGTTTCAAGAACCAATGCGCGTTGGATGGTGTTGCGTACCGCCACGAACCGCACCTCCTTTGAACTTCTGCCTTTATTGATATTTTATACCAGTAAGGAATGTACGTCAATACAGCGTACGTTAATTTTCCATTCTCTCCGCTTCGACGGAGCCGGACGTACTTGCTATACTATAGCATAGTTTTATTTTACGATGTGATACTACTCTCAATCTAAAATATATCAAAAATCCATTGTCGAGCAGTGATGGAAC
>CAYFRC010000077.1:0-8284 GCA_964345325.1 uncultured Oscillospiraceae bacterium | reverse complement strand
ATGCGACCGTCAAGGAGCTCGCAGTCGACTTCCTGCTGTATGGCGCGATGGCGGAAATCTTTGCCCGCAAGACCGGCTTTAACCGCGGCCTCGGCGGCTCCATGCACACCTTCTTCACCCCGTTCGGCATCTATCCGAACAACGCGATCGTCGGCGGCAGCGGAACCATCGCGGTCGGCGCGGCGCTGTTTAAGAAGGTCAACCGCAAAAAGGGCATCGTCATCGCCAACATCGGCGACGGCTCGCTCGGCTGCGGCCCTGTGCTCGAGGCGCTCAACATGGCGGCGATGGGGCAGTTCACGCAGCTGTGGGAGGGCGACATGAAGGGCGGCCTTCCCGTGATGTTCAACATCTTCAACAACCAGTACGCGATGGGCGGCCAGACGAACGGCGAGACCATGGGCTACGACATCCTTGCACGGCTGGGCGCGGGCTTCGCCCCCAACCAGATGCACGCAGAGCGCGTGGACGGCTTCAACCCGCTCGCGGTCATCGATGCGGTCGCCAGAAAGAAAAAGCTCCTGCTCGAAGGCAAGGGTCCGGTGCTGCTGGACGTTCTCACCTACCGCTACGCGGGCCACAGCCCGTCGGACTCCTCCTCCTACCGCACGAAGGAAGAAATCGCGGCTTGGGAAGAAGTCGACCCCACGATCACCTATCGCAAGCAGCTGATCGAGGCGGGGCTCGCGACGGATGCGGACTGCGACGCGATCATGCAGACCGTGAAGGATGCGATCTATCGCAATTTCCTGCTCGCCATAGACGATACCGTCTCCCCGCGCATGGACCTTTCCGCCGATCCCGATGCGATTGCAAACCTCATGTTCTCCAACGGCCGCGTGGAGGCCTTCTCCGACGCGACGCCCGACGTATCCATGCCCATGGAGGAGAATCCGCGCGTCAAGGCGATCGCGGGCAAGGAACGCTTTGCGTTCAAGGACGGAAAGCCCGTCTCCAAAAACAAGGTATATCAGTTGCGCGACGGCCTGTTTGAGGCGATCATCGACCGCTTCTACAAGGACCCGACCATGATCGCCTACGGCGAGGAAAACCGCGACTGGGGCGGCGCGTTCGCCGTGTACCGCGGGCTTACCGAGGCGCTTCCCTACCACAGGCTGTTCAACTCCCCGATCAGCGAAGCAGCGATCGTCGGAAGCGGCGTCGGCTACGCGATGGCGGGCGGACGCGCGCTGGTTGAACTCATGTACTGCGACTTCCTCGGCCGCGCGGGCGACGAGGTGTTCAACCAGATGTCCAAGTGGCAGGCGATGTCGGCAGATATCATCAAGATGCCGCTCGTGCTCCGCGTCTCCGTCGGCTCCAAGTACGGCGCGCAGCACTCGCAGGACTGGACGAGCCTGATCGCCCACATTCCGGGCCTCAAGGTCGCCTTCCCCGTAACGCCGTACGACGCGAAGGGCATGCTCGCCTCCGCACTCGCAGGCACCGACCCCGTTGTCTTCTTCGAATCGCAACGCATTTACGATGTCGGCGAGCAGTTCCACGAGGGCGGCGTGCCCGAGGTCTACTACGAGATCCCGCTGGGCAAGGCGGACATCAAGCGCAAGGGCGACGATGTGACCATTTTGACCTTCGGCTCCGTACTGTATCGCGCGCTCAAGGCGGCGGACGAGCTGCAGGAGAAATACGGCATGAGCGCCGAGATCATCGACGCGCGCACGCTCGTTCCCTTCGACTACGATACCGTGCTCGAATCCCTCAAAAAGACCGGCCGCCTCGTGATCGTGACCGATGCCTGCGAGCGCAACAGCTTCGCGAGCGAAGTCGCGCGCGTGGTGACGGAGCTGGCGTTTGACGAACTGGATGCGCCCGTCGCGGTCGTCGCGGCGCGCAACTGGATCACCCCCGCGCACGAGCTGGAGGACGCGTTCTTCCCGCAGCCGAGCTGGATTTTGGATGCCATCGATGCCAAGATCGTCCCGCTCAAGGGGCATGTGCGCACCACCAACCAGACCGCGGGCGAAAAGCTCCGCAGGGAACGCCAGGGCGTGTAATTTTCACAAAATAGAAAAAGCCGCCGCGCTCTTCCGAAAGGGAGGGGCGCGGCGGTTCTTTTTCTGTCATTTGCCGGTTCGGAATACTTCGATCACGTCGCTGCGCTTGAGCAGCGCGTTGATCACTTCTTCCAACTGTTTCGCGTTTTTGATCTCCATGGTGATGTTGATAATCGTGTTCTTGTCCTTGTCTATGCGCGCGGTGAGTGCGCTGAGGCTCACGGAGAGCTTCACTAAGAGGGCGGATATGTCGGCGAGCAGCCCCACCCTGTCGTAGGCGACGATTTGAATCTCCGCGCTGTACGCGCCGCCTTCGGCATTCTCCCAGCGCACGTTGACGAGGCGCTCTGGCTCCTGCCTGATGCTTTCGATGTTCACGCAGTCGCTGCGGTGCACGGATACGCCCCGCCCGCGCGTCACATAGCCGATGATGTCGTCCCCCGGAACGGGCGTGCAGCACTTCGCGAACCGAACGAGCATCCCCTGCTCTCCCTCGACCACCACGCCGTGGGAGGAGGTGGAGCGCTTGTGCGGCGTTTCGGGCTTTGGTGGCGGAATCTCCGGCACTTCGGGCTTTTGCGCGCGTTTGTATTGATCGATGAGGCGGTTTAATACCTGCGCCGTCGAGAGTCCGCCGAAGCCGACCGTCACATACAGGTCGTCCAGCGAAGAGAGCGAGTGCCGCCTGTATACGGACTCCAGATATTCCGGCTTACTGAGCGTATGCCACGAATATCCGAGCCGCTTTGCCTCCTGCTCCAGCATTTCCTTGCCGTTTGCGATGTTCTTGTCCTTGAACTCGCGCTTAAACCACGAGCGGATTTTCGTGCGCGCCTCGCTGGTCTTGACAATCTGCAGCCAGTCGCGGGAGGGGCCGCGCGAGGACTGCGAGGTGATGATTTCGCAAAAATCGCCGGACTGCAATTCGCTGTTGAGCGGCACGATCCTGCCGTTCACCTTCGCCCCGATGCACTTGTTGCCCACTTCCGTATGCACGGCGTACGCGAAATCGAGCGGCGTCGCGCCCTTGGGCATGGATTTGACCGCGCCGCGCGGCGTGAAGACGAACACCTCGTCCGAAAACAGGTCCACCTTCAGCGCGTCCAGGAACTCGTTCGGGTCGTGCGTGTCGCTCTGCCAGTCGATAATCTGCCGCAGCCAGTACAGCTTTTGGTCCAGCTCGTCCGCCTGTCTGCCCTCTTTGTAGCGCCAGTGCGCCGCGATGCCGTATTCCGACGTGCGGTGCATGTCCCACGTGCGAATCTGCACCTCGAACGACATGCCGCCCATGCCGACCACCGTCGTGTGCAGCGATTGATACATGTTCGACTTCGGGACGGAGATGTAGTCCTTAAAGCGGTTCGGCATCTGCGTCCACAGGGTATGCACCACACCCAAAGAGGCGTAGCAGTCCTGAATCGTATCGACCAGTACGCGCACGGCGAATACGTCGTAAATCTCGTCGAACGACTTGTTTTGCGACTTCATCTTCTTGTAGATGCTGTAGATATGCTTTACCCGCCCGTCGATCTCCGCGTGGATGTCTTGCTCGGCGAGCTTTGCCGAAAGCGTATCCTTGATTTTTTGGATGGATTCGCCGCGCTCTTCCTGCGTCATGCCGATCTCTTCCACGATGTTGCGATAGGCTTCGGGGTCGATATATTGCAGTGCCAAATCTTCCAACTGCCATTTGACGGCGGATATGCCGAGCCGGTGCGCCAGCGGCGCGTAGATGTCGAGCGTCTCCCGCGCGATCGCGATCTGCCTGTCGGGCTGCTGAAATTCGAGCGTACGCATGTTGTGGAGCCTGTCGGCGAGCTTGATGAGCACCACGCGGATGTCCTTCGCCATCGCGAGCACCATTTTGCGCAGGCTTTCGGCCTTCTGCTCTTCCTTCGTAGAGAGGCCCATGCGGCTGAGCTTCGTCACCCCGTCCACCATCAGCGCGATGTCCGCGCCGAATCCGCGCGTGATGACATCCGTCGTCACATCTTCGCAGTCCTCCACGGCATCGTGCAGCAGCCCTGCGGCGACCGTCGCACCGTCCAACATGAGGCTCGCCAGAATGGACGCCGTCTCATACGGATGCGCGAAATACGGCTCTCCGGACTTGCGCTTTTGCCCCACGTGCGCCTGATAGGAAAACAGGAACGCCTTCTCTACCACCGCAAGGTTGTCATGGGGGTGGAAACGCCGGATTTTGTCGAGCAACTCTGTGAGCATCTGTTCCCTGTCCATGATAATGACATCTTCCGGCATGTGCTCATCCCCTTTCACGTCTGATCGCTTGGATTCTTTGATACATCGCGTCGTCCTCCGGCTCCGCCTTGAAGGGCGGTTTGCCGAGTATCTGAAGCGGCTTCTCCCGAAACGAGATCAGGCCCATGTGATCCAAAACATATAGCCCCGAAAGCGCCCCTAGCATCGGAACGCCCGAGCATTCCATGATGTCGCGATACAAAAGCATCGCGTCGCGCCGATGAAACGGCCTCGAGAGGATGCGCCGCACCGCCTTGTACACCTCGCGCAGCATATCCTTGTCGCACAGCGCCCTGAGCCACGGCGCATCGCCCATGTTTTCGTCCCGAAACAGCTGCGAGCCATCGGGAACATTTCCAAAGAGGGCTTCCGGCGCGTCCAGGAGCACTATGTGCCTATATCCTTCCGGGAATTCGCCCTTCGGCAAAAGGCACACCGCATTAAAGCCCCTTCTGTCTGCGGGATATGCGCCGATGCATACATCCGGCGGGAACCGCTGCGCGACATGCAGCACAGCCTGTACCGCCCTTTTCGTCAGCGCGACGAGGAGCGTCCCCTTCGGGTTCGCATCCAACAGCGATGCCCATTTGTGCATGGATAGCGGCACCGCGCCCTGCGCGCGGGCATCCTTTTGCAGCCGCTCGGACAGAAACGATGCGAACATCGCGCCCGTCACTGTCAGGTTTCCCGCATCCCACGCGACTTCTGCGGCAGAAAGCAGGCACTGTATATTCTTTCGGTCCTGCCAGGAATTAATCTCTGCATTGTACAAAACGCGCGCGTTCTGCCCTGAAAGGCGCCATGCTTCCTCCCCGTGGCGGAACCACACCGCCTGCGTCTCGGTGCCGCCGCTTGCAAGCGAGAGCCTGAGCGTGTTTCCGTCCGCGCCGACGCGCTGCGCCGAAACGACCTTCGCCTCCGAAAGGAACACGGGCTTGGGGTTTTGGTTCCCCGTCGGTTCGAGCAGCGACAGCATTTCGATGTCCTCTATGCGCCAATCGGCAAGATCCACCTCGGCATCGTATTCCGCCGTCGGGACGAATGCGGCGGGGTCGCTCGATTCGGCGATCGCCTTGTCGACGTCCAAAATGAACGCTTCGAGTGCTTCTTCCTTCATCGTCAGCCCCGCCGCCTGCCTGTGGCCCCCGTAGCGGTCGAGGTGTTTGGCGACGGATGTCAGCGCGGCGTAGATGTCCACGCCCTCGATGCTTCTGCACGAGCCCGTAAGCACCCCGTTTTCCCGCGAAAAGAGGATTGCGGGCATGGCGTATTTTTCGCACAGCCGCCCTGCCGCGAGCCCGATCACGCCCTTGTTCCATTCGCCCGCGAGCACGATTACGCGCCTTTGGGCGAGCGGATAGCGCAAAAGCTGTGCTTCCGCATCCTTCAAAATGGCATCTTCGATCTGCTTGCGGCGCGCGTTTTCCTGCTCAAGCTCCCGCGCACGTTCGTCCGCCTCGGCGTCCGTTTCGCTCAAAAGCAGCGCGAGCGACCGCTTTGCATCGCCTATGCGCCCGCCCGCATTCAGCCTCGGCGCGAGGCGAAACGCGAGGTCGGTCGAGGTGATCTTTCCCTTCATCCCGCTCGCCCTGACGAGCGCGGCGATGGGCGGGCGCGGGTTTTCGTGCATCCGCAGGAGCCCCTTTGCGACGATTGTGCGGTTTTCCCCCGTGAGCGGCACCACATCCGCGACGGTTGCGAGCGCGGCGATGTCGATAAAATCCATAGCAAGTTCCGCATCCAGCGCGCAGGCGAGCTTAAACGCCACGGCTGCCCCGCACAGGTATTTGTACGGATAGTCCCCCAAGAGCGGGTTGATCACGGTGCAGTTCGGAACGCGATCCCCCGGTTGGTGGTGATCCGTCACGATGACGTCAAGCCCCAGCCCCATCGCCGTTTCGACGAGCGCTTTTTCCGCGATGCCGTTGTCGACCGTCACCAATACATCCGCGCTTTCCGCGATTTCGCGCAGCCCCTTTTCATTCAGCCCATAGCCCTCTTTGTGGCGCGAGGGGATATAGAACCTCGAAGAGATGCCGTATTTTCGGAAGAACAGCATCAGAATCGCGGTCGCGGAAACGCCGTCCGCATCGTAATCCCCCCAGATGAGGACGCGCTCGCCCTTTGCTTTTGCTTCCTGCAGCCGCGAAACCGCTTCTTTCATGCCCTGAAGCAGCATCGGGTCGTGGAGCTTGCCTGCTTCGGGGTGCAGAAACTCCTGCGCATCGGTTACGCCCCGTGCGCGCAAAAGCCGTTGCAGCACATCCGAAATATCCGGCGGATATGCCGCATTCGCAACATCTATGCCCGCGCGCCGTACAAATCTGCGCATATGTCCCTGCCCCCTCTCCACGGAATAAAGAGAATTAGGAATCGGAGGCGCCTCCAATTCCTAATTCTGCCTGTTTTGCGGTATTAAGCCTTTTTTGCCTGCTTGTTTTTACGGAACAGGTTGCGAATCGGCGCGAAGGTGTCGTTGTCCAGCCAATGCGCCCAAATCTGCCCGGAAAGCATGACGGAAGAGTACGTGCCCGCCAGCATACCGATGACGAGCGGGAAGCAGAATTCCTTGATGGAACTGACACCCAGGACATACAGCGCGACCAGCGTGATGAGCGTGGTGAGCGTGGTATTGATCGTGCGGCCGAGGGTCGAGGCGACGGAGCTCTCTACGATCTCCTTGCGCGTCTTCTGCGCAAATGCGGGGTTCTTCAGGTTTTCGCGGATGCGGTCGAAGATGATGATCGTGTTGTTGATGGAATAGCCGACGATGACCAAGAGCGCCGCGATAAAGGTGCTGTTAGTCTGGTACACGCCGCGGAAGAACACCATGAAGCTGCACATGATCAATACGTCGTGCACGAGCGCGAGGAGCGCCGCGAGGCCGGAATAGAAGTCAAACCGGATCGCGATGTATACCAGAAGGCACAGGAAGGCGATCAGAAGCGATTTCACGGCGTTGGCGATCAGATCCCGTCCGGCAACCGCGCCGACGTATTCGATCTGCACAAACTCCATATCGGGGTACGTCTCCCTGAGTTTCGCCTCGAGGTTGACGCGCATATCGTCGTCGCCATGCTCCTGCTTGATGCGGATTTGCAGCTGATCCTGAACTTCGCCGACGCCGGTCTTGGCGATCTGCGATTCGGCGATGCCGACGGATTTAAGCGCTTCTTCGACGACTGCCACTTCAAATTCGCCCTGCATGTTATACGTCAAGAGCGATCCGCCCGTGAAGTCGATGCCCATGTTCATGCCGAGGCCGAAGAGCGAAAGCACGATCGCCAAGACGATGATCCCGGCGGAAATCGTCAGATAAAGGCGCGTATTTGCGGTAAAGATGTTGTTCTTCATTGCTTGTGGTCCCCCTTCAGCGAGTATACCAGGCGATGTTTTTGATGCCCAGCCCGACGACGCGCTTCAAGAGGAAACGCGTGACAAAGACCGCCGTGAACATGGATGCGACGACGCCGATCAAAAGCGTCAGCGCGAAGCCCTTGATGGTGCCCGTGCCGAAATACAGCAGCACGAGCCCGCAGATGATGGTCGTCACGTTGGAGTCGATAACCGCGCTCAGCGCATTTTTGAAGCCGCGATCGACCGCGTTCTCCAAAGAGCGGCCGGACTTGATCTCCTCGCGGACGCGCTCGAAGATGACGACGTTCGCGTCGACCATCATGCCGATGCCGAGCAGCACGCCCGCGATGCCCGGCAGGGTCAGCTGGACGCCGCGAATCAGCACGATGGAATACATCACGATGAGTACATAGATGCAAAGTGCGAGGCTTGCCACGATGCCGGGGAGACGGTATACCGCGGTCATGAACACGATGACCAGAATGAGGCCGACGACACCCGCGAGCAGCGCCTTTTCCATCGCCTCGTCGCCCAGCGTCGCGGACACCGTGCGCACCTCGTCCTCGCGGATATCCAGCGGCAGTGCGCCCGACATGATGAGGTTGGCGAGGTTGATCGCGTCCTGCGCGTCAGCCATGCCGTCGATATAGCCG
>CAYFRC010000076.1:0-8299 GCA_964345325.1 uncultured Oscillospiraceae bacterium | reverse complement strand
GGGGCTGATCCCCGAACTGGGGGAGGACATCGTGACCATAGGCGTTCCGCTCGCCGCAGCGGATGGGTATGTATACGGCGCGCTCCTCATGCACATTTCGACGAGCAGGCTGCGCGTGGATTATTCCGATATGATTAGAAACGCCGGAATCGCCGCGAGCATCGCAATGATCTTGGGATCCTTTTTGGCGTATTTCATCTCGAGCAGGCAGACGCGCCCGATGAAGCAGATTCAGGAGGCGGTGCGCGAGTTTTCGGGCGGCAATCTCGACCGGCGCGTGGACATTCGCGGCGGGGACGAGATGGCACAGCTCGGAAGCTCCATCAACCGCATGGCGCAGGAGCTGTCCACGCTCGAGGAATCGCGGCGCAGCTTTGTTGCGAATGTCTCGCACGAGCTTCGCTCCCCGCTCACCTGCATACAGGGCTATGTGCAGGGGATGCTGGACGGGACGATCCCAAGAGACGATGCGGACAGATACCTGAACATCGTGCTGTCGGAGACGAAGCGGCTCACCAAGCTCGTGAACGAACTGCTTGATCTCTCGCGCTTCGAATCGGGGAAGATTCCGCTCACGAAGACGGTTTTCGACGTGAACCAGTTGATCGCGCTGGAGCTTTTCAGCTTTGAAGGGCGCATAGAGGAAAAGGAGATCGACGTACAGGTCAATTTCGCGAGCGACCAGTTCTATGTTCTGGCGGACGCGGACAGGATTCGGCAGGTCGTGACCAATCTCATCGACAATGCGGTGAAATTCCTGCGCACGGGCGGGCACCTCATCGTCGATACGCGCGACGAGGGCGGCAAGTGCGCCGTGAGCATCTCAAACGACGGGCCGCAAATCCCGCCGGACGATTTGCCCTACATCTTCGATCGCTTTTACAAGGCGGACAAGGCGCGGACATCGGGCAACGGCACGGCGCTTGGGCTTTCCATCGCGAAGCTCATCATCACCCAGCACGACGAGACGATTTCCGTCAACAGCGGGCCGGGGCTTACGAGATTTCTCTTCACGCTCGAAAAGGCGGAAGCGCCGCAGCATGCGGGGAAGGAAGAAAACCGTTGACAAAGTACCCCCGTTTTCGTATACTGTTTATGAAGGCACGGTGTACGCCTGATGCGGGGTAATTATTACAAAATTATTTCAAAACTATTCCGAAAAAGTATTGACTTATCGGACGTTTCGTAGTAAACTGACGATAGCAAAAAATAGGGGTGTTATACATGGGGAGAATGAAGCTCGGCGGTCTGAAGCTGCAGTGGTCGAAGGAGGGCATCGCCTATAAATTCGGCGACGGCGAGGTAAAGCGCTTCTATTTTACCAAACAGCATCAGGAGGAACCGCAGGACGAATTCGACGCCGTCGACTACGAAGACGGCGGCGAATACGGCTATGACCAATACGATTACGACGAATACGGTGGCTACGAATACGACGGGGATGACGGCTACGACGATTCGGACGAATATTACGACGAAGGCGATACGGAAGAGAGCGGCTACAGTATTTTTTATCAGAACGAATGGCTGGTATGGCTGTTGCTCGTGGTCTTGCCGCCGCTGGGCATCTATCTTCTGTGGAAACAGAGGATGCTCGATCCGAAAAAGCGGCTGATCGCCTCCGGTGTGGCATCTGCATGGTGCATCGTATTGCTGGTGCTTCTGTTCACGTTGCCCGGCGGCAGGAAGGATTCAAAAGCGCCCGATGTCACCATCACGCAGCCTGCGACCTCTGCGAAACCCGTGGTAGCGCCGCAAGATGCGGAAGGGGATCTCACGATCGGCGTGGACGACACGGAGGACGGCTTCGGCGATACGACCACCGATCTCGGCGAAACGGACGACGGCTTTGCCGACGTGCAGGACGCTTCGACACCTACGGATGCGACGGAAGGTCCGTTGGATCCCTCGGTGACCTATGTCTATTCCGCCAACACCGGCATGTATTACCACAACAACCCGGATTGCGAGGCGGCGGAGGGCGACCTTTCGCGGATCGACCTCACCATCGCGCGCAACACGCGCCACCAGTCGCCCTGCCCGACCTGCTACGGCGAATCTACGACGGGCATGACCTACTATGTGCCCGATAGCGGCAAGTATTACCACATCAATCAAACCTGTTCGGACATGAAGAACGCGAGGGCGACCACCAAGGCGGCGGCGGTAAAAGCCGGCTTTACGGTTTGTCCGAAGTGTATCGGCATCTACTACATGACGCAAAACGGCAAGCACTACCACAAGACGAGCAACTGCTCCGGCATGAGAAATGCCGTGAACACCACGGCGGAAAAGGCGAAAGCTGCCGGAAAGACGCCGTGCCCCCTGTGCGGAGGGAAGGTATCCTCCTCAAAGAGCGGTAGTTCTTCGGGCGGATATTATTCCACAGCGACGGGCAGATACTACCATGCGGACAAGAACTGCTCCGGCATGAAAAACGCCAAGAAGATCACGGCGGCGGTCGCCAAGCAGCGGAAACAGACGGCTTGCCCGATCTGCATCGGAAAGAAAGCTTCGACTTCTTCGAGCGAAAAGAGCTATTACGCGACGACTGGCGGCGAATATTACCACACCAAGAGCAACTGCTCCGGCATGAAGAACGCCACCAAAATTTCGCTCGCGACGGCAAAGAAGTACAACAAAAAACCGTGTCCCGAATGCGTGTCGAAGACGTCGTCCTCCACATCGTCCTCGAGTACTTCCCAACCGGGGTTGACGTATTACTATGCGACGAAGACCGGCAGGTATTACCATAACAAGTCAACCTGCTCTGGGATGAAGGACGCAAAAAAGATCACGCTTGCGACCGCGCTCAAAAACGGCAAGACCAAGTGCCCCAAGTGTCTTTCGGGTACGAGCAATACCGCCGTATTCGCCACGACGGGCGGCAGGTATTACCACTCGAAATCGACCTGCTCCGGCATGAAAAATCCCGTTGCGGTGACGCTCGCCAAAGCAAAGGCGGCGGGGAAGACGGCATGCCCCGTCTGCTACGGCAGCAAGACATCCAAACCCAGTACGGTTTCCTCCACCGCGAAGCTGTACGCTACGGCGAACGGAAGGTATTTCCATACCAAGAGCGGCTGCTCGGGCATGAAGAACGCAAAGCGCATCACGCTCGCGACCGCGAAGAAATACGGGAAAAAGGCATGCCCCATCTGCGCGAGCGGCGTAGTAGCGGCATCGCAGTCCACCTCGACTTCAAAGGTGTACTGCTACGCGACCAAGAGCGGCAAGTACTACCATAAAAAGAGCAAGTGCTCCGGCATGACGGATGCGAGCAAGATTCTGCTCACGACCGCGAAAAAGGCCGGAAAAGTCGCCTGCCCCGTATGCGTCACGGGCACGGCGGTGGCGACCACCTCCGCCGACAAGGGTACGCCCTGCTACATCTTCCCGGGCAACGGGTTCTTCCACGCAAAATCCTCCTGTTCGGGCTTAACCGACGGAAAGAAGACGACCGTCAACGCCGCGAAGCGCAAGGGCTATACCGTTTGCCCCGTGTGCGCCGGCAACAGGCTGTCGACCTATGTATGGGTTGAACCGCTGGGACTGAAATATCACGCCTCCAAGACGTGCAGAGACATCACGGCGACGCCTAAGAAGGTCTCGCTCGCCACGGCGCTGGAGAGGGCGTACAAGCGCTGCACTGTCTGCGATGCGCCGTCCGGATCGTAAGGCGAACCCCGATATTGTAATCTTTTCGGGAAACACTTGCCTTCGAGGGGAACCTGTGATATAATATTCCTGTTTGACGCGATACCTACCCGAAGGAGGTGTGATAGATGGGAAAGTTTTGTGAAGTATGCCACAAGGGTGTTTCCTCCGGAAACAACGTGAGCCACTCCAACCATAAAACCCGCCGCACTTGGGCTCCGAACACGCAGCGTGTTCGCGTGATCGTAAACGGCACTCCCATGCGCATGTATGTCTGCACACGCTGTCTGCGCAGCGGAAAAGTACAGCGCGCCGTGTAATCACAAAATGTAAAGAAGCTGTTGCGAACTGCAACGGCTTCTTTTTCAATGCGAAATTGTGAAATGTATTATAGTCCGCCATCCGTCTCGTCTACGGCGTCCCCGTACAGCGCAAAGATATCGTCGATGGGAACCTTCTTTCCGTTGGAGCGGCCGTTGGCGGCAAAAAACACGATCGTCCGCTCTACCGCATCCATCCGTTTTACCTTTCCGGAATGCTCCAGATACGCGCCGCCTTCTTTCGAGGGATCCTGCACGAAGAAAACGACCGTAACCGATGGGGGAGAGCCGCCCCGTATCGCGGCATCCAATCGCGCGAGCTTTCGATCGATTTTCTGCTTTTCACCTTCGGAAAGCTCCTCCCGGCGGCAGGTCAGCCTGCCTGTTTCGGCGATTACCCCGTCGAAACCGCTGAGCGCGGCAAAGGCGGAAAACTGCGCCGCGCGGTCGTACAGGCTCATATGCGGGCGATTTTTCGATTTGTTGTATAGTAAATGCAGGATATCCTCATAGGGATGTTTCTCGCTTTCCATCATTCGTCACCTGCCTTGTGCCCGCCGATTTGTCCGTTGCGCGCGATGGTCGTGCCGCCCTCCATGAGGTTCATCCCCTTGAGCATCGCATTCTTGCCGAACTTATCGTGAATCGCAAGCGTGGTTCGCTGAAGCCTGCGCTCCCGCTCCTCTGCGGCTTTGGCTGCTTCCTTCTCCCGCTCGAGTGCTTCGTAGTCGGTAAACAAATCCATCTGCAGCGGCTTCTCCTTCGGGATTTCATCTTCTCCGATCAGACCACAGGCAGCGATATTGACGCGCCGAATCAAAAGATTCCGGTCGACAACGCGGTCGTACACGTCCATGACTGCGTCCATGATCGAGCGCGTGGAGCTCGTGTAGCGCTCGATATTCCCGGTGCCGTGTGCAGCTTTGGGCACCTTGCGGCCGTAGCGATCCGTTTCGACCGGCCCGCGATACCTTTTCCCGCGATCGCCATGGAGGCTTTCGCGGTCGTAGCCGATATCCAGCACGATCTGCTTGGTCACCATGCGCTTTCTGACCAGGTCCAGCGCCAAAAGCTCCGTCATTTCGCGGACGATCAGGCGCCCCTTCTCAAAGTCGTACGGGCAGTGGAGAACCTGCCCCGAGGACACGCTCTTGGTGGACGGGCGATACCGTTTTATCACATCCATCGTGACCGGCTCCCAGCCCCATGCGTGGTCGATAATCAATTCCGCGTTGATGCCGAACACCCTGTACATCTTCGCCTCGCGGACTGGATCGAGGGACGCTCTTGCCACATCGCCCATCGTATAAAGGTGCATTTCCTCCAACCTCGCGGCCGTACCGCCGCCGATGCGCCAGAAGTCGGTCAACGGGCGATGCGCCCACAAAAGCTCTCTGTATTTCATCTCGTCCAGATCCGCGATGCGCACGCCGTCCGCATCCGGCGGCGCCTTTTTAGCGACGATGTCCATGGCGATCTTCGCGAGATACAGGTTGGTGCCGATCCCCACCGTTGCGGTGATGCCGGTATTGCGCAATACATCGCGGATCATCGCCATGGAAAGTTCGTGCGCCGTCATGCCGTAGGTTGAAAGGTAATCGGTCACGTCGATAAAAACTTCGTCGATGGAATACACGAGGATGTCTTCCGGCGCGACGTACTTGAGATAGGTCGCATAAATTCTGCTGCTGTATTCCTCGTACAGCCGCATGCGGGGGGGCGCGATGATGTAGGAAAGCTCCAGCGACAAATCGCGCTTCAGCGCTTCGGCATCGAACGAGGGGGCGGAAAAACGGTATTGCCCCGTTTCCGAATCGCGCTCTACCGCGCCTGAGCGGATTGCAGCGTTCAGCCTTTCGCGATTGATTTCCTTTACGCGCTGAATCACCTCGAACAGGCGCGGCCGCCCCGGAATGCCCTGCGCCTTCAGTGCGGGGGATACGGCGAGGCAGATCGTCTTCTCGGTTCTGCTCTCATCGGCGACGACAAGATTTGCGGTTAAGGGGTTCAGTTGGCGCTCTACGCATTCCACGCTCGCGTAAAAGCTCTTTGCGTCGATGCTGACGTATTGACGGATGCGCGTCGCCATACATACCTCCTCCTTCTGCCGATTTTCATAGCGTTCCCCGAAAAATGCGCTCGTTTGCCTATTCTTCCTGCGCGGAAAGGATATCGTCCACTTCCTTTAGTGCATCCGCCTGCTCGCAGAACTGTGGGTCCAAGTGGGCGAGGAAGTGCCATTGTTCGGAACCGGGCTTCTTGTACACGATCGCCTCCCCGTCCTCCGAGCCGTAAAAAGAGCGGTCCGTCTCAAATCCCTGTTTTTCCAAATGCGCCTTAACCAGAGAATAGATCCGTTCACGCTTGGCGATATATTCCTTCATGTCTTCATTGGCGATGCTGTACGCGTCCACCCTCCCGGCGCCGCGCACCATTCCGCACCCGTTCGCAGACAAATTGGGCAGTTCTCTCCAATAGATCTCGACCCTGCCCATGTCGGGAAACATGAACTTGGACAGGGGAACGATGTGGTTATTGTGTTCGATTTCCAGGTAGTCGGGCAGTTCTCCCGCCGTGATGTATTCGTATGGAAACCCGTCTTCGTACTCGATCGCATAGCTCGGAACCTTGGAAAGGAACGCCCTTCCCTCATCGATCGATTCAAACACTGCCAAAGCCGTCTGCATATCCTCCTGATACAACTCCAAAATAAACATCCATTCGCCCTCACATTCTGATTTTGGTAGTACTTACGTTCCTTAGACGATCAAAGAACGGAAGCTGTTTCATTGCAAAACGAAAGTACGGTTTCTTCATCGTTTAGGCGATGCAGTATGGGGCTGTACGGCGCCGCGGTGCGCGGAAAGGATTTGTCTTGCGGCGTCGAGCGCAAAATGCTTCCTTCGGTACGAGGGGAAAACGGTAAACTGCGCCATGACGAAATCCGCCTCGCGCCCGATGTACGAATCGGAGTGGAGCATCGCAAAACCGACCAATACTTCATCATGAAAGAGGAAGAAGGCTTTCCGTTTGGGGTCGGCAAAGTAAGCGTCAAAATCCCCGTAATGGTATTCGCCCTGTGCATCCATCGTATCGGGATAATAGAACGTCATTTCGTACAGGTATTTTTGGTTGATGTTCCAAAGAAGCTGCCGCTCCTCTTTTCGAATCGGTCGGAATCCAATCATCATAGCATCCCCCATGTGCCCGATATGCCGCGCTTTCAGAGGCAAGGCATCACACGCATTTTGGCCGCTAAAATTGTATTCGGATATGTGCCTGCGCAATCCTTCTTACATAACAGAGTATACCATGGATTCGTGAATTTATCTACCAACCGAAACGAAGGGATCGGAAGAATATGAAAAGCCTCTTATGGCTTTCTCTGTCAATCCAAGCCAACCTTAGGAAAAACAATCGAGATCGTCATCCCTTCTCCCCATCGGGATTCGGCTTCAAGCTTTACGTTCAGGTCGTATGCCATTTTCTTGGTCAGGTACAGCCCCATGCCGGTGGCTTTCCTGCGGCTGTCGGTGGAATCACCGGTGAAGCCTTTTTGAAAAATATAGGGCAAGTCATGCTTTTTGACGCCGACACCGTTATCGGCTATGGCCAGAATATCCGCATCGGCGGCGCGTTGCAGGGACAGCGTGAGAGTGGGTTCATCTCCACTGTATTTTATGGAGTTGCTGATGATTTGACCCAGCATAAACTGAAGCCCGCGGCGGTCGGTATAGACGGTTTCGCCCTGAAACCGATTATCGATACGAAACCGTTTTTCCTGCAACAAAGGTGCGTAATCCTCCAAAACTTCTTTGGCGGCGTCTCCCGGTTCTAACATCTCAAACCGATAGTCTTTCGTGCTGCTGCCGAGCCGGGCATAGTAGAGCATTTGGGTAATGTCCTCCTGAAGCCGGCTGCGTACATAGTTTAATCTGGCTTGCAGAGAGGGAGAAAGCTCATCGGCTCGATTGTCCAAGATCATGGCGAGAAGCGACAGCGGTGTTTTGGATTCATGTACCCACCCTTCCACATACTCCTCATACTCCCGAAGAGATTCTTCCGCCTCCCGAATCCGTTTCTGTTTTTCCTCCAAGACAGAAACCAGCAGATGAAGCTGTTCCCGTTCCTGCTGACTCACCGCGTTCAAAAGCTTTTCCGTATTCACTACGTTTTGTTCCCTCAGAAACGCCTGAAAAAGAGACTGTTTCTGTCTCTCTTTGAAATATAAAAACAAAACGATTGCTGAAAAAAGAACAAGGCTTGCCAGCACAATGAGTCCGATAAGGCTCGTAAATGCCCGCGCATCGGAAAGCCAGAGG